>CALJDH010000131.1 GCA_938023895.1 uncultured Aliiroseovarius sp. | reverse complement strand
TGCGCCATAACGTCAGGGTTCAGCGCAACGTCCGCGGTCATCTCGCCTTCAAACTCGAAGTCCACGCCGCGCTTCTCGAGGATCACTGGTGCCTCATGCAGTTTCGTGGCGCGCTCCGACACCGGATACCCGAAGGTCGAGAAGCTAACGAACGCCACGCGCGGCTCAAGCCCCAGACCACGTGCCACTGTGGCAGCGCGTTCTGCGATGTTCGCCAGATCCTCGGTTTCGGGCCATTCATGTACCAGCGTATCGGCCATCAGCACGATGCGCCCTTTGTGCAGAACGGCGGTCACACCCACCGCGCCATCGGCGGCGGTTGCGTCGAACACGTGGTTGATCCGGTCCAAAACATAGGCCGATTTCCGGGTCGCGCCGGTGACCAGACCATCGCCGTGGCCATGCGCCAGCATCAGCGAGGCAAACACGTGACGGTCGCGCGCGGCCAGACGGTGAATGTCGTGGCGGTCGAAGCCCTGACGCTGAAGGCGCTGGTACAGGAAGTCTTTGTAGGTCTCCAAGTGTTCGGTATTGGCGGCGTTCACAATGCGCAGCTCGCGCACGGCGTCGCCCAGTCCGTCGGCGGTCAGCTTGGCTTTCACGTCGTCCTCGCGACCAACAACCAGCGCTTGGCCATAACCGTTGCGCTGATACTGAACGGCAGCACGCAGAACTTGCGAGTTGTCACCTTCCGCAAAGATCATCGTCGCTTGGCTCTTACGTGCACGCGCCGTGATGCCGCGCAGGATCGAGGCTGTCGGGTCCATCCGTGCCTTCAGGCTTTGCTCGTACCCGTCCATGTCGATGATCGGTCGGCGCGCAACGCCCGTGTCCATCCCGGCCTTTGCAACCGCAGGCGGGATCACATGGATCAGGCGTGGGTCAAAGGGCGTCGGGATGATATAGTCACGACCGAAGGTCAGCTTTTTGCCATAGGCCATCGCAACTTCGTCCGGCACATCTTCGCGGGCCAGTTCGGCCAGCGCTTGCGCACAGGCGATCTTCATTTCGTCATTGATGGCGCGGGCGTTGATGTCCAGCGCGCCGCGGAACAGGTACGGGAAGCCCAGAACGTTGTTTACCTGGTTCGGGTAATCCGAACGCCCCGTGGCCACGATCGCGTCATTGCGCACTTCGTGGGCTTCTTCCGGGGTGATTTCCGGATCCGGGTTCGCCATGGCGAAAATCACCGGATTGTCGGCCATCGAGGCCACCATGTCCTGCGTCACCGCACCCTTGACCGACACGCCAAGGAACACATCTGCGCCGTCCATCGCCTCTTCCAGCGTGCGGAGTTCCGTGTTGGCGGCATGGGCCGATTTCCACTGGTTCATACCATCGGTACGGCCCTGATAAATCACGCCCTTGGTATCGCAGACAATGCAGTTGTCATGCTGCGCGCCCATCGCCTTGATCAGCTCGATGCAAGCAATACCAGCCGCACCAGCGCCGTTCAGAACGATGCGGCAATCCTCGATCTTTTTGCCCGACAGGTGCAGAGCGTTCAAAAGGCCCGCCGCGCAGATCACAGCCGTGCCGTGCTGGTCGTCGTGGAAGACGGGGATGTCCATTTCTTCCTTCAGGCGCTGCTCGATGATGAAGCATTCGGGCGCCTTGATGTCTTCAAGGTTGATGCCGCCAAAGGTCGGGCCCATCAGTTTCACGGCGTTGATGAAGGCTTCAGGATCTTCGGTGTCCAGTTCGATATCGATCGAGTTCACGTCGGCGAAGCGCTTGAACAGAACGGCCTTACCTTCCATCACCGGCTTCGAGGCCAACGCACCAAGATTGCCCAGCCCAAGAACCGCAGTCCCGTTTGAAATCACCGCCACAAGGTTGCCCTTGTTGGTGTAATCATAAGCCGTCTGCGGGTTCTCGGCGATCGCTTCACAGGGAACCGCAACACCCGGCGAATAGGCCAGCGACAGGTCGCGTTGCGTGGTCATCGGGACGGACGGCGTGACCTCGAATTTGCCCGGCGTGGGGTCAATGTGGAAGGCGAGCGCCTCTTCATCTGTGATCTTGGCTTTGGGCATGGTTCGGGCCTTTGTCATCTTCTTTCGAAGTCAAACCCTTACAGGGGGAAAATCCGGGCCTCAACCGGTATTCGGCTATTAATCTGTCTTTTGTTGGGGGTTTTTCGGTAATTCTTGGAAATTATTTCCGAAGATCGCCGCAACAATCGCAATTTCAGATCGAAACTTCATTCCGACGTGCCTTTCGACCCGATCCATCCTATATCTCAGTCATTAGATTTGGAGGCTCCACGTGGCACAAAAAGTCCTTTTGACCGGCGGCGCAGGGTTCATTGGCTCGCATACCTTCGTTGAATTGACCAAGGCCGGGTATCAAGTCGTCATTCTTGACAACTTCTCGAATGCGGATCGGGGCGTGCTGGATCGGCTCGAGGTGATCAGCGGCGAAAATGTCGTTCACGTCGACGGAGACGTTCTGGATCAAGACCTGCTGACCCGCGTGTTTGCCGAGCACGAATTTGACGCCGTCATCCACTTCGCCGCACTGAAGGCCGTGGGTGAAAGCACCGAAAAGCCGCTGGACTACCTGACCACGAATATTTCGGGCCTTTATACGCTTCTGAACGTGATGAAAGAGGCGGGCGTGTTCCGTCTGGTTTTCTCGTCCTCGGCGACCGTATATGGCCAGCCCGACCAACTACCCGTGCCGGAAGCCGCCCCGCGCAGCTTCAACAATCCCTACGGCTATACCAAGCTGGTCTGCGAACAGTCGTTGGAGCAAGTCGCCGCCGCCGATGAGCGCTGGGCTTTCGGCATTCTGCGCTATTTCAATCCTGCCGGCGCCCACGAAACCGGGCTGATTGGCGAAGATCCGAACGATATCCCTAACAACCTGATGCCCTATATCGCCAAGGTCGCCACCGGCGAGCTGGAAAAGCTCTCGGTCTTCGGCAACGACTACGACACACCCGACGGTACTGGCGTGCGCGACTATATCCACGTGATGGACTTGGCGCGTGGGCATGTGCAATCGGTGGATGCGCTTTTGAAAACCGGCGAAGGACACACGGTAAACTTGGGCACAGGTACCGGCTATTCGGTGATGGATATGCTGCACGCCTATGAAAAGGCTGCCGGGAAAGAGCTGCCCTATCAAATGGCGCCGCGCCGTGCGGGGGATGTGGCCAGCGTTTATGGTGATCCGACCAAAGCCCGTGACGTGCTGGGATTTGAAGCCGAGCGTGGCCTCGACGAGATGTGCGAAAGCAGCTGGAATTGGGTCTCGCGCCGCAAAAATTCCTGACCCCTCTTTCACCCCGACGCGCGACATTCTAGTCTGTCGCAAAGCAAAACGCCGGGGGGCAGCAGGTGAGCGATAAACCAGCCAAGATCACGCCAATGATGGCGCAGTTTCTTGAGATCAAAGAGGGCTATCAAGACGCCCTTTTGTTCTATCGCATGGGCGATTTTTACGAGCTGTTCTTTGACGACGCCGTCGCGGCCGCCGCGGCTTTGGACATTGCCCTGACCAAACGCGGCAAGCATCTGGGCGAAGACATCCCCATGTGCGGCGTGCCCGTGCATGCGGCCGAAGGCTATTTGCTGACGCTGATCCGCAAAGGCTTCCGCGTCGCGGTCTGCGAGCAGATGGAAAATCCGGCCGAGGCGAAAAAGCGTGGCTCGAAATCCGTGGTGAAACGCGATGTGGTCCGGCTGGTCACGCCCGGCACCTTGACCGAAGAAAGCCTGCTGGACGCGCGACGGCACAACTTCCTCGCCGCCTATAATGTGGTCCGTGACGAAGCCGCGCTGGCCTGGGTCGACATCTCGACCGGCGCCTTCCGCGTGATGCCCTGCCCGCCTGTGCGTCTTGGCCCGGAACTGGCCCGCCTTGCCCCGCGCGAGGTTGTATTGTCCGAGGCTGATTATCAAGATTCCGCCGATATAGTGACTGAATCTGGGGCCTCCCCCACTGAATTGGGCCGCGCGGCTTTTGACAGCACCGGGGCAGAAAAACGGCTTATGGATCTTTATAAGATCGGGTCGCTTGACGCATTCGGCAGCTTCTCGCGGGCTGAACTTGGGGCCATGGGCGCGATCGTCGAGTATTTGGACATCACCCAGAAAGGCAAATTGCCTCTGTTGCGTCCGCCCGTAAAAGAACTGGCACAAGGCACGATGCAAATCGACGCCGCCACGCGCCGCAACTTGGAATTAACCCACAGCCTGTCCGGCGGGCGCGACGGATCGCTATTGTCGGTAATCGACCGCACCGTGACGGCTGGTGGTGGACGCTTGCTGGAACGTCGGATTTCCAGCCCTTCGCGCACGCTGTCAGAAATTAACACCCGACTGGATGCGGTGCGTTTTCTGGTGGATCAGAGACGAATTTGCGAGAATACGCGAGAGTTTCTGCGGAATGTCCCAGACATCGACCGCGCCCTGTCGCGGCTCGGGCTGGAACGCGGTGGTCCCCGTGATCTGGGTGCTATTCGCAACGGTCTTGCCGCAGCGAACGACCTTGCCGACAACCTCTCGCAATCTGATTTGCCCGCCAAACTGGCCGAAGCCTCATCCAGTCTGCGCGGCCACGACGATCTGATCCAACTTTTGGATCAGGCGCTGGTTGCCGAACCACCGCTTCTCGCCCGCGACGGCGGCTTTATTGCCCCCGGCTATGACGAAGACCTAGACGAAGCGCGCCAGCTGCGGGATGAGGGCCGCGGTGTAATTGCTGCAATGCAGGCGCAATATGCGGAACACACGGGGATCAACTCGCTGAAAGTGAAGCACAACAATGTGCTGGGCTATTTCATCGAAACCACGGCAACCCACGCCGAGAAGATGCTGAACCCGCCACTGTCGGAGACCTATATCCACCGGCAAACCACGGCGAATGCAGTGCGGTTCACCACTGTGGCGCTCAGCGATATGGAAACCAAGATCCTAAACGCGGGCAACCGGGCGCTTGAGATCGAAAAGCGTCTCTATTCCAGCCTAACTACCGCCATTTTGGATCAAGTGGGCGCTGTATCCGACACCGCCCGCGCCCTGTCCGAGATCGACGTCGCCACTGGATTTGCCGATCTGGCGCGCTCTGATAACTGGTCCGCCCCCACCGTTGACGACAGCCGAGTGTTTCACGTGGAGGGCGGTCGCCATCCCGTGGTCGAAGCCGCGCTACGCAAGACGGGCGAGGCGTTTGTGGCCAATGACTGTGAACTCGCGGATGGCGCAAAGACTGCCGATGTCTGGCTTTTGACTGGCCCGAACATGGCCGGTAAGTCGACTTTCCTGCGCCAGAACGCGTTGATCGCCCTGTTGGCACAAGCCGGCAGCTTTGTTCCCGCAAAGTCGGCTCATATCGGGCTGGTCTCGCAACTGTTCAGCCGCGTAGGTGCTTCGGACGATCTGGCACGGGGACGGTCGACCTTTATGGTGGAAATGGTCGAAACCGCCGCCATTTTGAACCAAGCAGACGACCGCGCGCTGGTCATTCTAGACGAAATCGGGCGCGGAACAGCGACCTATGACGGTTTGTCCATCGCTTGGGCGACACTGGAACATCTGCACGACGTCAACAAATCCCGCGCGCTCTTCGCCACGCATTATCACGAGATGACGCAGTTGTCCGACAAGCTGGACGGCGTGGAGAACGCGACGATTGCGGTGAAAGAGTGGGAAGGCGAGGTCATTTTCCTGCACGAAGTCCGCAAAGGCGCGGCCGATCGGTCTTATGGTGTGCAGGTTGCCAAGCTCGCGGGGCTTCCAGACAGTGTTGTTGCCCGTGCAAATGTTGTGCTGGACGCGCTGGAAAAAGGCGAGCGTGAAGGATCAGGTCAGAAAGCCATCATTGATGATCTTCCGCTGTTTTCCGCCATTGCAGAACCGGTGCAAGCCGCACCTACAGGCCCAAGCGATCTCGAACTTGCTCTGAAGGACATCCACCCCGATGACCTGAAGCCGATCGAAGCGTTAAACCTTCTGTACGAACTGAAAGAGCTGGCGGCTGAAAAGTAAACGCCCCCGGAAATCCGAGGGCGCAATAAGCATTTTGCCGTGAATTAGAGCCTTATTTGGGTGTCGACGACACGCCAACCTGCGCCGGGCGCAGCAGGCGGTCGTGCAGCATAAAGCCTTCGGCCATCACCTGAATGATGTCACCCGCCTTGGTGCCGGGCACCGGGGCTTCGAACATCGCTTCGTGCACCTCCGGATCAAATTCATCACCGACCTCGGGCGACAGCAGGTGAATGCCGTGCTTGTCGAAAATGCCCAAAAGTGCGCGCATGGTCAGCTGAACACCCTCTAGCAGAGCCTTATCGGCCTCGCCCGCTTCACCAGCGGCCTCAAGCGCGCGTTTCATGTTGTCGTAGACCGGCAGCATGTCACGGGCCAGTTTGGACCCACCATAGTTTTCAGCCTCGCGACGGTCCCGTTCACCACGCTTGCGGGCGTTTTCAGCATCCGCCAGCGCACGCATGAAACGATCTTTCATCTCGTCACGTTCGGCACGTGCTGCGATCAGCTCGTCTTCCAGGCTGATTTCGTCTTCCATGGACACTTCCTCGGTCATCAGTTCATCGATGCCCGGTTCGATTTCCTCTGCGCGTTCGGTTTTCGCGTCCGTCATGTTCTTTGCCTCTATCCTCGGCCTTTATCCTCGATCCGAGATCATCTTGCCGATCAGTTGCGCGGTATAGTCCACCACTGGAACAATCCGCCCATAGTTCAGCCGCGTCGGGCCAATCACGCCCACAGCACCGATGATCTTTCGATCAGCGTTCATATAAGGGGAAACCACCAAAGAGGAACCCGAAAGTGAGAAAAGTTTGTTCTCAGACCCAATAAAAATGCGCACGCCCTCGCCCTGATCGGCCAGATCAAGGAATTCGGCAATGTCCCGCTTGCGCTCAAGGTCGTCGAACAGGGTGCGAATACGCTCTAAATCGACCTCGGGCCCCTCTTCCATCAGCAGATTCGAGCGTCCGCGCACAATCAAGCGCTCATAGGGTTGGCCTTCGTTTTCCCAAATCGCAGCGCCGCTTTCGATCAAGGCTTGCGCCAACGTGTCGAGCTCTTGCCGGCGATTTGCAACTTCGGTCGCGATAATACGCTGGAGTTCGGAAATTGTGCGGCCCTCGGCCAGCGCGTTCAGGAAGTTGGCCGCTTCCCGCATCGAGCTTGGGGTTTGCCCTACAGGCGGCTCGAACACGCGGTTTTCCACGTGGCCATCAGCGAAGACCAACACAGCAAGCGCGCGGTCCGGGCCAAGCGACACGAATTCGATATGTTTGATCGGTGCCTCGTGCTTGGGCGTCAGCACCAGACTGGCCCCCGCCGTAATCCCCGACAATGCCGCGCCCACGCGGTCCATCATCGAGTTGATATTGCTTTCATTTCCAACAGTTGCGTCGATTTTCTGGCGATCATCCGTCGTCAGATCCGACACTTCAAGAAGCCCATCCACGAACATCCGCAGGCCAAGTTCCGTCGGGATCCGCCCGGCCGAGACATGCGGACTGTCCAACAGCCCCATATACTCAAGGTCCTGCATCACGTTGCGTATGGTCGCCGCGCTGACGCTTTCCGTCAGGCTGCGGGTCAGGCTGCGCGACCCAACGGGCGCGCCCGTTTCCAGATAGCTTTCAACGATGCAGCGGAAGACCTCGCGCGAGCGATCGTTCATGTCTTCCATCAAATCAGAAGCGTCTGCCATCAGCTTAGCCTTGCCTTTTTGCCGGACCCATGGCTATCACGCTTTCAAAGCGGAAACAAAGGAAGAAGCCATGCGTCCCTC
>CALJDH010000130.1 GCA_938023895.1 uncultured Aliiroseovarius sp. | reverse complement strand
ATGCGCGATCATATCGCGACGACTCCAGTTGCGATGGATCGCAAAACCTTCGGCAAGATGAAGAAGGGCCGCCTGTCGCCCGAAGCACGGATCGACCTGCATGGCATGACCATCGCACAGGCGCATCCGGTGCTGACCCGGTTTATCTTGAACGCGATTGACGCCGACCGGCGTTTGGTTCTGGTGATCACCGGCAAAGGAAAAAACAAAGATGAGGGCGGGCCGATCCCCGTACGTCATGGTGTTCTGCGCCATCAGGTGCCGCATTGGCTGCATACAGCGCCCCTGCGCCAACACGTTCTTCAAATCACCGAAGCCCACCTGAAGCATGGTGGGCAAGGCGCCTATTACGTCTATCTGCGCAGACAGCGTTAGCGCGCGGTGTTTGGGATCACCAAGCGCGTCGCGTTTTGAACCACCAACACCGTCCCCGGCAGCAGGCCCGGCTGGACCGTCGGACTGGCGCTGATCGCGGCGGACAGGTTCGGAATGCTGTTGATCAACCGCAGGAATGCCGGCGAGGCGAAAGCGACGCTGTGGTCGGCCTCGCCATCGCTGAAGGCGGATAGGTCAACAAGTGTCACGTCCAGTTCCGCCAATTCCGCCACATCTGTCGTGTTGCCAAGCCGCGTTGTCTGACCTGTCAGCCTTGCAGAGAGTTGCAACGCGCGGTCGCGGGATGAGGTGAAGATAAAGAACGGCTGGGGCAGTTTCCCAATGCGCTTTGCTTGCTGGCGGAACAAGTCCAAATCAATATCTGGCGAGATCAGGACGACACCACCGATCTTGGCTAGCCCCTTTCGCCCGTCGGCGATTGCCATCTGGCGCAGGGCCTCCATCGACAGAAGCGCGCCCATCGAATGGCCGACCAGCAGAACCTCGTCCACGCCGGATTTCGACACGGACCGCAACGTCGCTTCAAGCCCGTCGCGGGCATAGAGCATCGAGTCACGATCATATCCATAGCCCAACGGATGCCCGGCGCTGGGCCATGAATAATGCACCGGCAGGAACGGCAGATCCAAATCCGCGTTTAGCTGCGCAAAGCGATATAGCCCTTCCGAAAAACGGTTGTTGAAGCCGTGGACAAACACGGTTGCTGTGCGTTCCTCACCTCGTCGGCCCCGCAGTGCACGCGACATTGCGGCCTCAAACGCGGTTTTCGACGCGAAACGCTCGTAGTTGTCGACAAGGAAATGCTTGGCGGGATCGGGGGTTGCACGCTGCGGCCAGTTGATTTCGCCCGGTTCGCGGGTTTCTGGGATTGAAACGCCCACCTGCCCGAACAACAGCTCACCACCCCGGTTACGGGTGGGCGCACCATCATCATCAAGTTCGCGGGTCGAGGCGACAAAGATGCTTTGAACATCGCCGATTTGTCCGGCGCCGGGAAAATATGTGATGGTGCCGCGCGGGGCACAGGCGGAAAGCGCCAGAACAATAGAAAAAACCAGAAAGCGCACGGGGCAGGCTCCTTAAATACAGCTACTGAATAGCCGAGGAACCTGCCCCTGCCTAGCTCAAAGCACGTAGCGGCTGACGTCGGTCGATGTCATGAGCGCGCCCAGATGCTTGTCGACAAATGCTTTGTCGACGACCACATCTTCGCCACCGCGATCAGGCGCGGTAAAGCTGAGTTCTTCGAACACACGCTCCAGCACGGTATAAAGCCGCCGCGCGCCGATATTCTCGACGCTTTGATTCACCTCGGCGGCGATCTTGGCCAGCGCCGCGATGCCGTCATCTGTGAAGCTGACGGTCACGTCTTCGGTCCCCATCAGGGCCCTGTATTGGCGGGTCAGTGCGTTGTCGGTTTCGGTCAGAATGCGGACGAAGTCCTCTTCGGTCAGCGCACGAAGCTCGACCCGGATCGGCAAGCGGCCCTGAAGTTCGGGCAACAGATCCGAGGGCTTGGCCACATGGAACGCGCCTGAGGCTATGAACAGGATATGATCCGTTTTCACGGCACCATGCTTGGTGGAAACTGTGGTGCCTTCGATCAGCGGAAGCAGGTCGCGCTGAACGCCTTCGCGGCTGACGTCTCCGCCCCGATTTTCGGTGCGGGCACAGACCTTGTCGATCTCGTCCAGAAAAACGATGCCGTTCTGCTCGACCGCTTCTAGGGCCGATTTAGTGACTGTTTCGTCGTCCAGAAGTTTGTCAGCCTCATCCGAAATCAGCACGTCATAGCTGTCACGCACGGTCATCTTTTTCGTCACGGTGCGCTGGCCAAACGCCTTGCCTAACATGTCGCCCAAGTTCAGCATTCCCATGCCCTGCCCCGGCTGGCCCGGAATATCCATCATTGGCATCGGGTTCGAGGTATCGGCGACCTCCAGCTCAATCTCGTGATCATCCAATTCGCCCGTTCGCAGTTTCTTGCGGAACATCTCGCGGGTGGCGTCGCGGGCGTCAGTGCCGGCGATGGCTTCGATCACGCGATCCTCGGCGGCTTCTTCGGCGCGGGCCTTTACGTCTTCGCGCATATGTTCGCGGGTTTGGATGATCGCGGCGTCTACC
>CALJDH010000129.1 GCA_938023895.1 uncultured Aliiroseovarius sp. | reverse complement strand
GTACCCTCGCCGATGGTTGGCACCGCCTATCTGCAGGCCGAGCCCGGCAGCCCGTCTTTCGTCAACGTGGGTGACACCGTGTCGGAAGGCCAGACCCTGCTGATCGTGGAAGCAATGAAAACCATGAATCAGATCCCGGCCCCACGCGCAGGTAAAGTGACCCGCATTCTGGTCGAAGATGGCTCGCCGGTCGAATTCGGCGCGCCGCTGATGATTATCGAATAAGGCGCGGATCATGGCCCAGTTCGATAAAATCCTGATTGCCAACCGGGGCGAGATTGCGCTGCGCGTGATCCGTGCCGCCCGCGAGATGGGCATCAAAACCGTTGCCGTGCACTCGACCGCTGACGTGGACGCGATGCATGTGCGCATGGCAGATGAAAGCGTCTGTATCGGCCCCAACGCCGGCACCGACAGCTATCTGTCGATCCCCGCGATCATCGCTGCCTGTGAAATCACCGGCGCACAGGCTGTGCACCCCGGTTATGGTTTCCTGTCGGAAAACGCGACGTTCGTGCAGGCACTGGAAGATCACGAGATCACCTTCATCGGCCCTTCGGCCGAGCACATCCGCATGATGGGCGACAAGATTACCGCGAAAGACACTGCGGACAAGCTGGGTATACCCTGCGTCCCTGGATCCGACGGCGGTGTGCCTGACCTCGAAACCGCCCGCAAAGTGGCGGCCGAGATGGGCTATCCGGTCATCATCAAAGCTACTGCCGGTGGCGGTGGACGTGGCATGAAAGTGGCCGAGACCGAAGCCGACATCGACACCGCGTTTTCGACCGCACGTTCGGAAGCGAAAGCCGCCTTCGGCAATGACGAAGTCTATATGGAGAAATACCTCCAGAAGCCGCGTCACATCGAAGTGCAGGTCTTTGGTGACGGCCAAGGCGGCGGCGTGCATCTGGCGGAACGTGACTGCTCGTTGCAGCGTCGTCACCAGAAGGTCTTCGAAGAGGCCCCCGGCCCCTCGATCAGCCCAGAAAACCGCGAAAAGATCGGCTCGATCTGCGCCAACGCCGTGGCCGAGATGGGCTATTCCGGTGCTGGAACGATCGAATTCCTCTATGAAGATGGCGAGTTCTATTTCATCGAAATGAACACCCGTCTGCAGGTGGAACACCCTGTAACGGAAGCGATTTTCGGCGTTGATCTGGTCCGCGAACAGATCCTTGTAGCGGAAGGCAACAAACTGTCCTTTGCCCAGTCGGATCTGGTGGTGAACGGCCACGCGATCGAGGTCCGCCTGAACGCCGAGCGTCTGCCGAACTTCACCCCCAGCCCGGGCAAGATCACCCAGTATCACGCCCCTGGCGGTTTGGGTGTACGGATGGATAGCGCGCTCTATGACGGCTATTCGATCCCGCCCTATTACGACAGCCTGATCGGCAAGCTGATCGTGCATGGCCGCGACCGACCCGAAGCACTGGCACGTCTAAGCCGCGCCTTGGGCGAGCTGATCATCGACGGGATCGAAACCACGGTTCCGCTGTTTGACATGCTGCTGGCCGAACCCGACATCCAATCGGGGAACTACAATATCCACTGGCTGGAACGCTGGTTGGACGAAAACATGGGGTAAGGGCCATTGGCCCACCCCACTCCTCCTCCTCTCACCGCAGAACTGCTGTTGAAAGCCTATGCCATGGGCGTCTTTCCCATGGCCGAGGGGCGTGACGACCCCGAGGTCTTCTGGGTCGATCCAAAACTCCGCGGGATCTTTCCGCTGGACGGCTTTCACATCTCGCGCAGCCTTGCCCGCACCATCCGCCGCACGCCCTTTCAGGTCACACTGAATAGGGATTTTGCTGGAACCGTTGCGGGATGTGCTGACCGGGATGAAACCTGGATCAACGACACGATATTCGCCCTGTATGAGCAGTTACACCGGATGGGCCACGCCCATTCGCTTGAGCTGTGGGAGGGCGACGCGCTAATCGGGGGCGTCTACGGGGTCACTCTGGGTGGGGCGTTCTTTGGGGAAAGCATGTTCTCGCGTCGTCGGGACGCCTCAAAGATCGCACTGGCCTATCTGGTAACCCATCTACGGGCCTGCGGCTTCACACTGTTTGACACGCAGTTCCTGACCCCGCATTTGGCCAGCTTGGGCGCGGTCGAGATCCCACGAGCGGCTTACCAACAGCTATTGAGAATTGCACTGGAGGGTCAGGCCGACCTGACAAGCCGCCCCCTGCCGGACGCTTATTCGGTGACGCAGCGCAACACCCAGACGTCATAGCGCGGGTGATCCAAGGCGTTCAGCGCGGGCGAGGATGCGATCATCCAACCTTCGAACGTGGTTTCTTCTGCATTGCCATCCCGCACAACAAGCCACGCAAAGGCGTCGCCTGAGGGGTTGTCGGTGGGATAGCGGCATTCGCCCAAGGTAACGCGCAGACGGCCAAGTTCGACCGTGTCGCCCACGTTCATCTTGAAGTCCACGGGCGTGCCCGAGACCTTGTCCAACCCGCGCAACAGGGCACCTGACGCCTTGGCGGTTTCGGCCCAAGCCGTGCCTGCCGCGAACAACGCGGCGGACAGGATGACAGCAGCACGGATCACTCGGCGCTATCCTCACCACCGGCCACAAACTTCAAAAGCAGTTGCACAAGGCTGACCGAACCTTGGGTGTCTTCGATCTCGGCGCCCGGCTCCAGATTGAAGGGCGATCCGCCGGGCAGAAGTTCGACATAATTGCCGCCCAAAAGACCTTCTGACGAAATGATGGCGGCGGTATCTTCCGGCAACGCCACATCCGACAACACGGTGAAATCCGCGTCCGCACGGAACGTGTCAGGGTTCAACGTGATATCGGTCACGGTGCCAACCTTAACGCCGCCCAGACGCACATCTGTCCCGATCGAGATACCATCCGCCGAGCGGAAAGAAGCCGAATAGGAATCCGTCGTCCCCGACCCGGACAGACCCACAATCTGGCCCGCATACAGGAAGAACCCAACGGCAACTGCCAGCACGATGCTGCCGGTGACGACTTCGGTTGTATGGGTGTTACTCATGCGAAACTTCCCTTGTTAGGGGGCTGATCGACAAATTGTACGTATCACTCGGGCTGCCAAGCTTCATAGTCGCTACGCTCGGCCGGTGCGGCCTGACGCAGAGACCCAACAGGCGCATAGGCCATCGCCGTGCCGGTCAGGTTATCCTGATGCGGCTTTTCCCAGTCCTTATGGGCCAGCGGCTTGTCTTCCGGGCAGTTGTCGAAGGTGTGGTGCAGCCAGCCATGCCATTCAGGGCTGACGCGGCTTGCCTCGGGCTCGCCGTTATAGATCACCCAGCGGCGGCTGTCGTCTTGGTTGCGATAGAAGACGTTGCCTTGATCGTCCTGCCCGACTTTCACGCCTTTACGGCGGGTGAACAGCCAGGTTCCGATCGTCTCACTGTGGTACCATGTCAGAAGCGAAAGAAGCCGCATGTCGATCTCCGAAATTTCTTACACTTGATATGGCCCAAGCTGGTGCGAAGGTCCAGAGCTTTGCCGGTCAATCCACGTTCCATGCGCGATTTGAGGCCAGTTTCGTGTGCAGGCGGGCAACAAAAGGAAAAGCCACCGCGCGGGGCGATGGCTTTGGAATGCTCTCGAGAATCAGTTTTCCGCGCTTAGCTGGCGGTCACTTCTTCCTTCGCGGTGTCCGCATAGATGATCAGCGGCTTCGCGTCCGAGGTCACCGCCTCGTCATTTACGACCACTTCGTCCACGTTCTCAAGCCCCGGCAGGTCGAACATCGTGTCCAGTAAGATGTCTTCCATGATCGAGCGCAGCCCGCGTGCACCGGTTTTGCGTTCGATGGCGCGTTTCGCGATGGCTTTCAGCGCGTCTTCGGTGAAGGTCAACTGCGCGTCTTCCAGTTCGAACAGACGCTGATACTGTTTGACCAAGGCGTTCTTCGGTGCAGTCAGGATGGTGACCAGCGCATCCGCGTCCAAATCTTCCAGCGTTGCAATCACCGGCAGACGGCCGACGAATTCAGGGATCAGGCCGAATTTCAGCAGGTCCTCAGGCTCAAGCTCTTTGAATAGCTCACCCACGCCGCGATCGTCGTTTTCACGCACGTCAGCGCCAAAGCCCATGGCCGAGCCTTTGCCGCGCTGCGCGATGATCTTGTCCAGACCCGCGAAGGCACCACCACAGATGAACAGGATGTTCGTGGTGTCCACCTGCAGGAATTCCTGCTGCGGGTGCTTGCGGCCACCTTGCGGCGGAACCGAGGCCACGGTACCTTCCATGATTTTCAACAGCGCTTGCTGCACGCCCTCGCCCGACACGTCGCGGGTGATCGAGGGGTTGTCCGATTTGCGGGTGATCTTATCGACCTCGTCGATATAGACGATACCGCGCTGCGCACGTTCGACATTGTATTCCGACGCCTGCAGCAGTTTCAGAATGATGTTTTCCACGTCTTCGCCCACGTAACCGGCTTCGGTCAGCGTGGTGGCGTCAGCCATGGTGAAGGGCACATCCAGAATGCGCGCGAGCGTTTGGGCCAGCAACGTCTTACCGCAGCCCGTCGGGCCGATCAGCATGATGTTGGATTTCGCCAGCTCAATTTCGTCGCCATTGGCGGCGGCGTGGTTCAGGCGCTTGTAGTGGTTGTGTACGGCCACGGACAGAACGCGTTTGGCATGTCCCTGCCCGATCACATAATCGTCCAGAACCTGGCAGATCTCGGAAGGTGTCGGCACACCCTCGGATGACTTCAGCCCCGACGACTTGGTTTCTTCACGGATGATATCCATGCACAGCTCAACGCATTCATCGCAGATGAAAACCGTCGGCCCTGCAATCAGCTTACGCACCTCGTGTTGGCTTTTGCCGCAGAACGAGCAGTAGAGCGTGTTCTTGCTATCACCAGAGGAATTATTCGCCATAGTCCAGTCCCATTAGGCCGGATACCGACCCCGTTAAGCCCTTCCGGGCGGTCTTTGCCCCTAACCCCAGCTTAGGCTAGGGTTGGGGTATTCACAATCAGCTTTTTGAAAGGCCCATGAGAGGCCCTTCAAAGTCACGCCTCGGCGTCGTCGCCTTTGGCACGGTTCTCGACGATCTCGTCGATCAAGCCCCAATCCTTAGCGGCCTCAGGGTCCATGAAGTTGTCGCGCTCCAGCGCGTCAACCACGGCTTCCATCTTCTGACCGGTGTGCTTCACATAGATGCCATTCAGGCGGTCCTTCAGTTTCTGGGTTTCCTGCGCGTGGATCATGATATCCGTCGCCTGACCCTGATAGCCGCCCGAGGGCTGGTGCACCATGATGCGCGAGTTCGGAAGCGAGAAACGCATGCCACTTTCGCCAGCAGCCAGCAGCAGCGAGCCCATCGACGCGGCCTGACCAATCACCAGGGTCGACACTTTGGGTTTGATGTACTGCATCGTGTCATAAATCGACAGACCCGAGGTCACCACGCCACCGGGCGAGTTGATGTACATCGAAATCTCTTTATTCGGGTTCTCAGCCTCGAGGTGCAGAAGCTGCGCCACGATCAGGCTGGACATGCCGTCATGCACCGGACCGGATAGGAAAATGATCCGTTCCTTCAACAGGCGCGAGAAAATGTCATAAGCCCGTTCCCCGCGCGAGGTCTGCTCAACCACCATCGGGACAAGGGTGTTCATATAGGTATCAATCGGATCGTGCATGTCGCCTGCTTTCTCTTCGCGCCAAAGCCCGTTCTGGGCACCTGATGCCAACCTAGTCCTGTGTTTGGGGGGCTGCAAGGGGCCGAAGCGACCCGGCTGCGAACTCCGCCACACATTTCCGATAGAGTTGCCGGAAAACGGTTAACAAAATCCTTGTCTGGGCGTCGTCACGACAACAATTTGCAAAAGAAAAGGCGCCAGAAAGGCGCCTGATCTTTTTCAGTTTTCTTGCGGCGATCAGCCCGGGGACATCCCGCGCAGGCGCTCAGACCGGCGACGCAGCAGTTCGACCGTTGTCAGCAGCGCGATCGAGATCACCACCAGGATCGTTGCAACCGCCAGAATGGTCGGACTGATCTGCTCGCGCAGGCCGGTGAACATCTGCCATGGCAGCGTCTGCTGCTTGGCCGATCCCACGAAGATCACCACAACAACTTCGTCGAACGAAGTGATGAAGGCAAACAGCGCACCCGAGATTACACCCGGCAGGATCAGCGGCATCTGCACGCGGAAGAAGGTGGTCACTGGATCCGCGCCCATATTCGCAGCCGCGCGGGTCAGCGAGCGGTCAAAGCCCACCAGCGTTGCGGTCACGGTAATGATCACGAAGGGGATGCCCAGTGCAGCGTGCGCCAGAACAACACCCCAGTAGGTGCCAGCCAGACCGATGCGGGAATAGAAGAAGTACATCCCAGCAGCCGAAATAATCAGCGGAACGATCATCGGCGAGATCAGCGTGGCCATGATGGCGCGGCGTGCAGGCACGTGCGGCTGGCTTAGACCGATGGCGGCCAGAGTGCCCAGCGACACGGACAGAAGCGTTGCAGCTGGTGCAATCTTGACAGAGTTCCACAGGGCGTCCTGCCAATCCGGGTTCCCGAAGAAGTCACGATAGTGCTTCAGCGAATACCCCGCCGGATCGAGGCTCAGCATCTCTTTCGTGAAGGTAAAGAAATCCTGCGAGTTGAAGCTAAGCGGGATCACCACGACGATGGGTGCGATCAGGAAGAAGAAGATCAGCCCACAGATCACGCGGAAGGTATAGTGCCAGACCCGCTGGCCGGTGGTTGCATATGGAGGAAGTGCCATGTCCGTTACCCCAGCTTCACGTTGTCAATGCCGACGATCTTGTCATACGCCCAGTACAGGACCAGAACGACCGCCAGTAGGATTGCGCCCAATGCCGAGGCTAGACCCCAGTTCAACGAGCTTGAGATGTGGAAGGCAATCTGGTTCGAAATGAACGTGCCTTTCGTCCCGCCAACCAAGGCCGGCGTGATGTAGTAACCAATCGCCAGAATGAACACGAGGATCGAGCCAGCGCCGATGCCCGGCACAGTCTGCGGGAAGTAAACCCTCCAGAATGCGGTCCAATCGGTTGCGCCAAGGCTTTTCGCGGCCCGCAGATAGCTGGGTGGGATCGTCTGCATCACCGAATACATTGGCAGGATCATGAACGGCAGCAGGATGTGCGTCATCGCCACGATGGTGCCAAACTGGTTGTTGATGATCACCAATCGTGCGCTGTCATCCACAAGGCCGATCCAGACAAGGATGTCGTTGATCACGCCCTGTTGCTGCAGCAGAATTTTCCAAGCCGAGGTCCGCACCAGAAGTGAGGTCCAGAAGGGCAACAGCACAAGGATCATCAAGATATTCGCTTGACGCATCGGCAAGTTCGCCAGAATCCACGCCACCGGATAGGCCAGCAGGATACAGCAGACGGTGATTGCGAGTGACATCCACAGCGTCCGCCCCAACAGGTTCATATAGATCCGTTCGGCTTCCGGCCGCATTTCGGCGCCGTCTGTCCCAACACGCATGTCTACGGCGTTCAGGAAATAGCCCGAGGTCACTCGGGGCGAGTAGGTCTGGATTGTGCGCCAGTTCTCAATGTCTCCCCAGTCTTTATTGATATCAATCAGTTCTTCTTTCCAAGAGCTCACGCCCTCGATGTCGAACTTCTTGGCCTTGCGCCCCGTTTTGCGGAAAAGCGATGAAATCCCGGGGTTTTCATAGTTCAGACGGGTGCCCACCTTGGTGTGCGTCTTGGCAGCCGCCGCCTCTTTTAGGTCAGCGGCCATCGCTGCATAGACCGCTTCACTTGGTAGGTCCCCACTGTCCGCGTCCCAATCGGCAATTGCAACAACGGTGCGCGGCAGCGTCTCGGCCACGATCCCGTTCTTGACCGAGCGATACAGCATATCGGCAACCGGCAGGATGAAACTGATCAGAATGAACAGCAACAATGGTGCAATCAGCAGCAGCGCTCGCATTTTCTGTCGGCGGAGCGCCCGCGCAAGACTGCGCTTCAGCGGCGTTCCATCTGCGGCCAGAACCGGGCCGCCGGTATCAGTTGTATCGCTCATATCTTCCCTGTCGGCTGTTGCCGTTTCTTGGTTTCAGTCAGGTAAATTGACAAACAAATCAGAGATAAAAAATCTGGGGGTGAAGGAGGCCCGAAGGCCCCCTTCGCATTCAAATTACTTGGCCAGCCAAGCTTCGAACTTTGCGTTCAGATCGTCACGGTTGTCTGCCCACCATTCGTAGTCATACACGTGAACGTTGCCCGAGTTTGCCGGGTCGGTCGGCATGTGCGGCGCCATGTCGATGCCCAGTTCGGCGTGCTTACCAACCAGAGGAGCCGACGATGCACGGGCCGGACCGTACGAGATGTAGGCAGCCTGATCGGCCAAACGCTGGGTGTCGGTTGCGAACTTCAGGAAGTCCATAACGCGGGCTTTGCGGTCTGCAGGCAGGCCGGCGGGTACTACCCAACCGTCAAGGTCAAACGACTGCATGTCCCACAGCATTTCGATCGGCTGGTTCTGCTCGGCGATGGCCGAGAAGAGACGACCGTTGAAGGTCGAACCGAAGACAACTTCGCCGTCAGCCAGCAGCTGCGGGGTTTCAGCACCGGCAGTCCACCAGACAACCTGATCTTTGATGGTGTCCAGCTTGGCCAGAGCACGCTCCATGCCGCCGTCTTCGCCCAGAACGTCATAGATCTCGTCCTTGGCTACGCCGTCGCAGTACAGAGCCCATTCTACGTTGTCGATCGGACGCTTCTGCAGGGCACGCTTGCCCGGCCAGGTGTCCAGATCGAAGATGGCGCAAACGCTGTCAGGCTTGGTTTCGCCAACCAGGTCTTTGCGGTAGCCGAAGGTGGTCGAATATACGATCTGCGGTACAAAGCAGTCCGAAACCAGAAGGTCGCCGAAGTCGTCCGACGCCGAGGTGCCATCGGGGGCAGCGGCCAGATCTTCGTCGTGATTGATTTCTTCAGCCAGACCTTCGTCGCACAGACGCATCGAGTCCGACGCAACAGCGTCAACCAGGTCCCAGGTGACATTGCCAGCTTCGTTCATGGCGCGCAGCTTGGCCACGGCTTCAGCCGAGCTTTCGTCCCAAGTGACTTTTACGTCAGGGTTCATTGCTAGATACGGATCGACATAGGCCTTCACCTGGCTGGCCTGATAGGCACCACCCCAGGACACCAGCGTCAGTTCGTTGGCCATATCCTCGGCGGTTGCCACGTTACCGGCAAGCGTCAGGGCCGAGGTGGCCATAAACATCTTCGCAAGTTTCATACTTTAATTCTCCCTAGTTATCCCGTTTGATTGGTCGGAACTGCATGACGGGCTGCATGGCAGTTCCCTGGCTAGATGCCCCGGGGCCGTGTTGCCACGCCCCCGCAGCAATTCTGTTTATGCGTCCAGCGCGCGGCAATCCTGCGGCAACCAGCCGATCTCGATCTGCTGGCCCGGCTTCAGGCGCTCGACGTCCGGTGCGTTACGGGTCTTGATGATGAACTCATCATTGCCAGCAACGCGCAGGCGGGTGCGGAAAATGTCGCCCATATAGATGAATTCAAGCACTTCGGCTTTCAGCGTATGGGCACCTTCCTGCAGGCGTTCTTTGTTGTACTCAACACGTTCGGGGCGGATCGACACCTTGGTGCGCTCGCCCACTTTCGAGACGTTGATCGGGGTGGCGTCCAGCTCTTCCCCGTCATCCAGACGGACCACACAGGTATCGCCCGAGATCTCGGTCACAACGCCTTCAAGGGTGTTGTTTTCGCCGATGAACTGCGCAACGAAGCTGTTTTCCGGCTTTTCATACAGAAGATCTGGCGGCGCCAGTTGCTGAATGCGGCCATCATCAAACACGGCGACGTTATCCGACATGGTCAAGGCTTCGGTCTGGTCGTGGGTCACGTAGACCGTTGTAATACCCAGATTATGTGCCAGATCTGTGATTTCGAATTGCATCTTTTCACGCAGTTGCTTGTCCAGCGCGCCCAGCGGTTCATCCATCAGAACCAGTTCGGGCTCGAACACCAGCGCGCGAGCAAGCGCCACACGCTGCTGCTGACCACCGGAAAGCTGCGAGGGACGACGGCCACCAAAGGCCCCCATCTCTACCATATCGAGCGCACGCTTGATTTTCTCTTCACGCTCAGATTTGCCCATCTTGCGGACTTCCAGCGGGAAGGCCAGATTTTCGGCAATCGTCATGTGCGGGAACAGCGCATAGTTCTGGAACACCATGCCAATACCACGCTTGTGCGGCGGGATGTTGTTGATCGGCTGACCACCCAGGCGAATATCACCGTGGGTTGCAGTCTCGAAACCGGCCAACATCATCAAGCAGGTGGTTTTCCCGGAGCCAGACGGCCCAAGCATGGTAAGAAACTCGCCCTTCGCGATCGACAAGTTCAGGTCTTTTACAACCAGTGTTTCCCCGTCGTAGCTTTTTTGGACACGATCGAAGACGACAAATCCGTCGTCAGTAACAGCTTCAGCCAAGTGACCCCCCTGGTCTATGTTCTTTTTTATCTTGCACCAGCCAACACGAAGAAATGAGCGATATCAACAGTCAATTCGACTGAATTCCTACTGTCTGACAATTAAATGTGCTTTTCTGCGCATGCATTACACACCAAAGCTTAATCGTCAGTTCGCGCCAAACCTCTTTTTACAAACGCTTTACCCTGCCCGTTTCTGACTTAGGGGAAAGCCGTTGATTGGTGACCGGGCGACAAGGGCAAATCTACGCTTGCAACTATTCTGCCGCCCGGGTTTCTTTCTTTACTC
>CALJDH010000128.1 GCA_938023895.1 uncultured Aliiroseovarius sp. | reverse complement strand
TCGGCCCGCGCTGTTAAGAACTTCGCCCAAAACAACCCGCACTCGATGGGTGCTTGGGAATCGTCCTCGAAAACCAAAGTGTCGTCCATGCCGGGCAACGACTTCTACGCCAACGAAGTATCGGCCACCATCACCGCCGCTCAGGCAGGTGACGCGAAGATCGAATTCGTCGGCAACGACGGCGCAACCACCGTTCTGAAGGACGGCTGGCCGCTGGAAGAAGGCACCATCGCGGATGCGACCTTCATGTCGGCGAAAGCTCTGGGGTCCTTCCTGGCCGAGGCCATTGAAGACACCAAAAAAGACGGCACCATGTTCTCGCTTCACATGAAAGCGACGATGATGAAAGTGTCGGACCCGATCATCTTCGGCCACGCTGTGAAAGCATGGCTGGGTCCGGTTTGGGACAAGCACGGTGAAGCGATTGCCGCTGCCGGCGGTTCGCCGAACTCGGGTCTGGGTGCAGTTCTGGACGCCATCAACGGCTTGGACAACGCAGACGAGATCAACGCGGAAATCGCCGCACTGGATCGTCCGTCGATGTACATGGTCGACAGCGACAAAGGCATCACCAACCTGCACGTACCTTCGGACGTGATCATCGACGCCTCCATGCCCGCCGTGATCCGCGCAGGCGGTAAAGGCTGGGATGAAGCTGGCGCCAAGGGCGACACCAATTGCGTGATCCCCGACCGCTGCTACGCCACCGTCTACGACGAAACCATCAACTTCTTCAAAGCCAACGGCGCGCTGGACGTGACGACCGCAGGTTCGGTCGCAAACGTTGGCCTGATGGCTCAGAAAGCGGAAGAGTACGGCTCGCACCCGACCACTTTTGAAGCCCCTGCAGACGGCACCATCCGCATCGTGACCGCCAATGGCGACACGCTGCACAGCCACGAAGTTGAAGCTGGTGATATCTGGCGTTCGTGCACCGTGAAGAAAGCTCCGATCGAGAACTGGATCGAGCTGGCTATGGATCGTCAGCGCCTGACCGGTTCGGAAGCCATCTTCTGGCTGGACGCAAACCGCGCCCACGATGCCGAGCTGATCAAATACGTGTCCCCGGCTCTGGAAGCAGCTGGCAAAGCCGATCTGTTCCAGATCATGGCCCCGCGTGAAGCTACCGCGCAGTCGCTGAAAACCATCACGGCTGGCAACGACAGCATCGCAATCACCGGCAACGTGCTGCGTGACTATCTGACCGACCTGTTCCCGATCCTGGAACTGGGCACCTCGGCCAAGATGCTGTCGATCGTGAAGCTGATGAAAGGCGGCGGTCTGTTTGAAACCGGTGCTGGTGGGTCCGCTCCGAAGCACGTTCAGCAGCTGGTTGAAGAAAACCACCTGCGTTGGGACTCGATGGGCGAGTTCTGTGCGCTGGGTGAAAGCCTGAACTTCCTGGCGGACGTTAAAGGCAACGCCAAAGCTGGAGTTCTGGGTGCTGCTGCCGAAGCTGCAACCCAAGGCATTCTGGACAACAACAACTCGCCGTCGCGTAAAGTTGGTCAGCCGGATAACCGCGACAGCCACTACTGGTTCGCCCGCTACTGGGCCGACGCTCTGGCCGCTCAGTCCGACGACGCTGATTTGGCGGCCGAGTTCGCTCCGGTTGCCAAGGCACTGGCCGACGGTGAAGAAGCCATCCTGGCCGAGCTGGCAGCAGCTCAGGGTCCGGCAGCCGATATCGGCGGCTACTACCGCCCCTCGGTCGAGCTGAAAGCCAAAGTGATGCGCCCCTCGGCCACGCTGAACGCGATCATCGACTAATACGTCTCTAAATCACCCGTAAACCCCGTCCTTGTGGCGGGGTTTTCTATTTTAGGGGGCCTGTGTCACGACGCCCGATTGACGCAAAACCCCATGTTCCGGGAACCAGATATCGCTGGAGGGCGTCTCATACACGCGGGTGATGAAATCAGCCGACACACCCTGCCCGAGCATGAACGCCCGATCCCGCGCTTGTTCGGCCTCGATATTAAACCCCGGCAACCGCTGCGCGTCTTCCAGCAGATAGCTGTGAAACCCCAACCGTGCATCCGGCCCAAGCTGACGCTGCGCCCCGGCGACAAATACCAGCGTACAGGCAGAGCTACATGTGCCGTCCACATAGGTCTGCATCCCATGGGTCGTGATCAACTTCGCCAAACCCCGTGCTTCGAACACATTGCCGCCGTCACTGGCTAAGGTGATGCGCGTGGGGATCGGCCCCTGCGCCAGTTCCCGATCCAGCGCCTTGGTCACGCCCAACACGATCTGCCCTTGGAACAACAGGTTTCCGTCAGGCTGTCGCACAATCTGGTATTCAGCCTGCCGTTCTAGCGCCTTTTGCTCGGCAAAACTGGGGCCATCCTCGCCCGGTCGCGTTGCCAAAGCCAAGGCCCACCATTGCGACGCCACGACGAACACGGCGATCACCAAGGCAATCATCCCGCCCCACGTGGGCAGCATCGACCCGGTGTCGCGCACCCGCGCGTCAGCGGCGCGGAAATAGCCGACGCTTTGCCACAGCAGGCACAATGCATCGGCGCCAATAAGCGCCGCAACCGCCAAAATCGAAATCGGGGCGGCGCTGAGAGCCTGCAAAATAAGGGCATAGAGCACCAGCCGCACGCCGACGCCATTCACCCAAAAGCTTTGCCACAGCGGATGCCGCCCGCGCAGATGGTTCAGAAGATACCGCATCGGACAAGCCTAGGGCCGCCCTAACGCGCAAGTCAAACTGCGTCAGAACCGATCGCGATCATGGGGGCGGGTGAAATCCAGCGCCGGCCCTTTCGGCACAACCCGCGTCGGGTTGATCGTCTCGTGCGAGTAATAGTAGTGCGATTTGATGTGCTGCATGTTCACCGTCTCGGCCACGCCGGGATGCTGATAGAGTTCGCGCAGATAGTTCGAGATATTTGGGAAGTCCTCGATCCGTTTCAGGTTCGTCTTGAAATGCCCGTGATAGACCGCGTCGAACCGGATCAGCGTGGTGAACAGGCGCCAATCGGCCTCGGTCAGTTGGCCACCGACCAGATAGCGGTGTTCGGACAGGATGGCTTCCACGCGGTCCAGCGCCGCGAACAGCGCGTCAAACGCTTGCTCGTACGCCTCTTGCGTGGTGGCAAATCCGCAGCGATAGACACCATTATTGATGTTTCGATAGATATCATCGTTGATCGCGTCGATCTGATCGCGCAGCGGTTCGGGATAGAAATCCAGCGTATTCCCGGTCAGCCCGTTAAAGGCCGTGTTGAACATACGGATGATTTCCGAGCTTTCGTTGCTGGCAATCCGCCCCTGCACCTTGTCCCACAGAACGGGCACCGTCACCCGGCCCGAGTAATCGGCTTTGTCGGTGGTATA
>CALJDH010000127.1 GCA_938023895.1 uncultured Aliiroseovarius sp. | reverse complement strand
TATGACCGATACGCTTGGAAAGCTGTTCGGCTATTTGGGCGGGACCGCCCGCGACCTTGCCCCGATCCTTCTGATCGTGGGCTTCTTCCAGCTTGTGGTCTTGCAGCAACCAATTGACAATATTGGGCAATTCGCGCTGGGATTCCTGTTCGTCCTACTGGGCCTGACCGTGTTTATCCGTGGTCTAGACATGGCGCTGTTTCCCTTGGGCGAGGCGCTTGCGAACGCGCTGGCCTTGCGTGGTTCGCTTCCTTTGCTGGTCCTCTTTGCCTTCAGCCTTGGCTTCGGCACTACCGTCGCCGAGCCCGCCCTGATCGCTGTCGGGGCCGAGGCCGCGACCGTGATGTCCGAGGCCGGTGTAATCGGTCAAAGTGAGGTAGAGCTGAACTTCATGGCCACCGCCCTGCGCTATACCGTGGCGGCCTCGGTCGGCGCGTCCTTGGTTTTGGGCGTCTTCCGCATCCTGATGGGCTGGCCGATCCAATGGCTGATCATCGGAGGCTATATCTGCGTGGTGGCCCTGACCCCCATCGCCCCGCGCGAAATCGTGGGGATTGCTTATGACAGCGGCGGCGTCACGACCTCGACCATCACAGTGCCGCTTGTGACCGCGCTGGGCGTCGGTCTGGCATCCATCATCAAAGGGCGGAACCCGATGATTGACGGGTTCGGGTTGATCGCTTTTGCCTCGCTTATGCCGATCATATTCGTGCTGCTGTTCGGATTGGTGGTGGCGACATGATCTCGATCCTGACCGACCTTCTGTGGACCTTCCTGAGCGTTGTGCGCGACGTGCTGCCCATCGCGGCGGTGCTATTGCTGTTCCAACTGGTGATCCTGCGCAAGCCGATCCCGCACCCCAAAAAGGTGGCGATGGGCATGTTCTATGTGCTCTTGGGCCTTGCGCTGTTCCTGTCGGGGCTGGAGCTTGCCCTGTTCCCGCTGGGCCGCGAGATGGCGGCGCAGCTGACCGACCCGGCCTTTCTGGGCATTGAACCCGGCGCGGTCGTTGAGTGGCTGGATTACTACTGGGTCTATATCTTTGCCTTCGCCATTGGCTTTGCGACCACCATCGCCGAGCCGTCCCTGATCGCCGTCGCCTTGAAGGCGCAGGAAGCATCGGGTGGGGCGGTCAAGGCGAACGGGCTGCGGATCGCTGTGGCCTTTGGGGTGGCGATCAGCCTTGCGGTGGGGACGTTCCGCATCGTGACGGGCACGCCGCTCTATCAATACATGATCGTGGGCTATGTGATCGTGGTGATCCAGACGCTAATGGCTCCGCGCATGATCATTCCGCTGGCCTATGACAGCGGTGGGGTGACGACCTCTACCGTGACGGTGCCCTTGGTGGCGGCGCTTGGCCTTGGACTGGCCAGCACCGTGCCGGGGCGCAGCCCCCTTTTGGACGGGTTTGGCCTGATTGCATTAGCCAGCCTATTTCCCATGATTACCGTGATGGGCTATGCCCAAATCAGCAACTGGCTGTCGCGCCGCAAGGCCGATCAGGACAGCCAAGGAGAGAACCATGAAGTTTAAACTGATCATTGTGATGACACAGGATGAACTGACGGACACCGCCATCGAAGCGGCCCGCGAGAAGGGCGCAACCGGATGCACCGTCATCACCTCGGCGCGGGGCGAAGGGCTAGAACCGGCCAAGACCTTTTTTGGTCTGACCGTAGGCGGGCAGCGGGATGTGATCCTGTTCTTGGTCGAAGAACACCACAGCCGTCTGATCCTAGAGAGCATTGGCGAAGCTTGTCGATTTGACAAAGAGCCCGGAACCGGGGTGGCCTTCCAGGTGGATATCGAGGACGCGATTGGCCTGTCTGGGCAGATCGCATCGATCCAAGAGGAAATCAGCAAGGAGGACTTGTGATGGACGAGAACACAAAGAAGGTTCGCGATGTGATGCAGGGCACGATCTATATGATCAGTGGCCTAGCAACGGTGCGCGAAGCCGTGAACGAGATGGAGGCCAAGGGCGTCACTGCGCTGATCATCGAGCGGCGGCATGAGGATGATGAATACGGCATCGTCTCGATCGACATGATCGCTGAACGCGCGATTGCGCTGAACAAGTCGCTGGACCGCACCAATGTCTACGAGGTGATGGACAAGCCCGCCCTGACCGTCTCGGATCATATGGCGGTTAAATACGCCGTGCGTCTTCTGTCGCGTCTGGATCACCGCCGCGCCTTGGTGATCGAGCACGGCAAAGCTTGCGGGCTGGTGACGCTGCGCGACATGGTGCTGAGCTATGCGAAGGCGCAAGACAGCTAACACGCCCTTGAGCATCCCAAACGAAAATGGCCGGCATATTTGCCGGCCATTCGCATTTTCAGACTAAGCGGTGTGGCTTAGTTGGCGTTCATGCGGTCGTTGTGCTCGCGTAGGGTGTCCGAGATGATGGCGTACCATTCACCCGACTCACGCATCTCGTTCAGACCTTTGTTCATCATGGCGACGTACTGACGGCCGAACGGGTTGGTGCGGTGGACCAGGAAGGCCAGCGACGACAGGGTCGATACGAAGGGGTTCTCGACCAGATCGTTCTGGGTCAGGCCCATTTCGCTCATCGTGTCGGCGGCCAACTGAACTTCGAACGACGCGGCGTCGGCGGTGCCGTTCAGGACTGCATCCAGAAATTCACGTGCAGTTTTGGGGCGGATCACAGTCACGTTGTCTGCGTTCAGACCCTGCTCTTCAAGGTCGATCATGCTCCAACCATCCATGCGGCAGATCGTTGTACCTTCGAATTCCGCAAATGTGGTCGCGTTGACATAGGCGCTTTCTGGCAGGGTGTAGAAACCGCGAACCGTGTCATAAACCGGTACGGTGGCATAGAACTGCGTACAGCGCGTGGTGGTCTCTTCCGACCATTCATACGAACGGTTGGTACAGTCGGGCATGGTCCAGGCAACCGATACGTCGAATGCACCCAGAGGCAGCAGCGTGCTGAGGTGTGCACCCCAGTCATCCACGAAGCTGACCGAGTAGTCGCGCGAGTTGCCAGCACGGTGCAGGCTGGTGGTGGCGATACGGGTCATGAAACCGCCGCCGTTCAGCGATTCGTCCGTGAAGGGC
>CALJDH010000126.1 GCA_938023895.1 uncultured Aliiroseovarius sp. | reverse complement strand
TCGGGCGTGATTTGCGAGATCATGAACGAAGACGGGACCATGGCGCGCCTGCCGGAACTGGTTGAAATCGCCAAGAAACACGCGATCAAGATTGGCACGATTTCCGATCTGATCGCCTATCGCCGCCGCCACGACAATCTGGTGCGCGAGACAGGCCGCGAGAGCATCACTTCGGAATTTGGTGGCGAGTGGGAGATGCGCATCTTCACCGACATGACGCACGAGATCGAGCATGTGGTGCTGATCAAGGGCGACATCTCGACCGACGAACCGGTTCTGGTGCGTACCCATGCATTGCAAGAAGCGCAGGATGTGCTGGGCCTTGGCCCGAAACCTGCGGACGAGTTGCCGCGTGCGATGAAGATCATCGCGGACGAGGGCAGGGGCGTTGTCTGCCTGTTCCGTGAACCGCGCAAGACGTTGCATGCGGATGAAGAAGAAGGCCCGCGCACCGTGCGCCAGATTGGTCTGGGCTCGCAAATCCTGTCGACGCTGGGTCTGAACGAGATGGTTCTTTTGACCGACAGCCCCGAAACCCGCTATGTGGGTCTGGACGCTTACGGGCTGACCATCACCGGCACACGCCCCATTCAGAAGGACTGAACCATGGCCACCGCAGAACAGCATTACATTCTGGACCGCCCCAGCTTTGATAAGCCGGTGAAGATCCTGATCGTTGTCGCGCCGTACTATAAGGACATCGCGGACAATTTGGTCGCTGGCGCCAAGGCTGAAATCGAGGCCGTTGGTGGCACTTGGGACATCGTTGAAGTGCCCGGTGCGCTGGAAGTGCCCACTGCGATCTCGATTGCGGATCGCCTTTCGAACTTCGATGGATATGTGGCGCTGGGCTGCGTGATCCGGGGCGAGACGACCCACTATGAAACCGTCTGCAACGACAGCTCGCGCGCCATTCAACTGATGGGTCTGAATGGGCTGTGCATCGGCAACGGTATCCTGACGGTCGAAAATCGCCCGCAGGCCGAAGTCCGCGCGGATGTGAACGATCAAAATAAAGGTGGCGGGGCTGCCGCTGCGGCCTTGCATCTGGTCGCGCTTTCGCGCAAATGGGCGTCTTCAAGCAAGGGTGTCGGGTTCAAGTCGATCTCGGATTCGATCAAACTTGCTGGTGACACGAAGGATACCCCAACCGCATGACGCTTTCCGGCAACCAGAAACGCAAGATGAAATCCGCCGCCCGCTTGTTCGCGGTGCAGGCGTTGTTTCAGATGGAGGCTGCGGGCCAGACCATGGACCGCGTGATGGTCGAGTTCGAAGACCACCGCTTTGGCGAAGAGTTCGACGACTACACCATGGCCGAGGGCGACAGCCGCCTGTTCCGCAAACTGGTGGGGGATGCGGTGAACCATCAGGCCAAGATCGACCAAATGACCGACCGCGCGTTGGTGGCAAAATGGCCGATCGCGCGCATCGACCCCACCCTGCGCGCGCTCTTCCGTGCCGCTGGGGCTGAGATGGTCGAAGGCGACACTCCGCCCAAGGTCGTGATTACCGAGTTCGTTGACGTGGCACGTGCATTCTTCCCGGAAGGGGACGAGGCAAAGTTCACCAACGCCGTTCTGGATCACATGGCCCGCGAGGCGAAGCCCGAGGCGTTTTAAACACCGGCGAAGCTGTAGAGTTCAGAAGCAACTGGGATGCGACCCATTGGCCTCTTTTCATTTGGGACAGGGGCTTTCATACTGGTCATATTCAACGAGGGGAATGTGATATGCCAAAACTCGTCCGCGTCTACATCAAGAACGTTCTGGTTGGATTTGCGCTGTCCGCAGCTTTTGTGGCGGCGTTGCTTTACATGAACGTGGGCAACCTGTGGCACCTGATCTCGACCTCGGACATGGGGTGGATCGCGGTCCTGATGCTGTTCATGTTCAACGGGATCGTCTTTGCAGGCGTCCAGTTTGCTTTTGTCATTATGCGGATGGAGCAACGTGACGACACGCCGAAAGGCGGCAAGCGCCAGCCAGTGATCACCGGTGAACCTGCCCGCGTGAAAGTGGTCGCCAACCGTTGAGGCTCTTGCAGGGGGCCGAAATTGCGGCCATGATTTCCCATCAAGGAAAGGGATCCCATGGCCGGCGGTTGGGCGCGCGATGGCGCGGTAAGCGAACAGATTGAAGCCTCCGTCTCGGACGAGCTAGCGCGGATGAAGTCCAAAGCGCAGCCTGTGGGCGAAAGCTTTACCCATTGCGCAGAATGCGATGAAGAAATCCCCCAAGCCCGGCGTGAAGCTTTGCCCGGCGTGAAACTGTGTATTGACTGCGTGCGCGAAAGGGATGCGGCGATCAAAACGCGTCCCGGGTTTAATCGGCGTGGGTCCAAGGATAGCCAGTTGAAATAGGGCGATACCCTCTTTTCCGCATTTCAAACGGGTGCTAAAAGCCACTCAGGACACGGCGATGGCGTCGCCGCAGGGCATCCCCTGGTTCCTTTTCCACGCTCCTGTACGCCGGGACTTTCAATCGGGAGATTGAAGGCCCCGCCTTTGCCTCCCTTCTTACAGGAGGCATCCATGGCCTGGTCGCCGGACAAAACTGAAGTCAAAAGCTGGAACGAATGGGACACGCTGCGCCATGTGATCGTGGG
>CALJDH010000125.1 GCA_938023895.1 uncultured Aliiroseovarius sp. | reverse complement strand
GACATCATGGTCATCCGCGCGGCTTCGACGGCCATTTTGACCTCTTCCACCTGCGTGCGGGCGGCGTCCAGATCGCCCAGATCGGCGACGCCCTTTTCTGCCTCGGCCAGACGCTGACGCGCGCCCAAGGCTTCTTCTTCGTGCCGTTTCAGGGCCAGCCCAAGGTTTTCCAACTTGCCTTCCGCGATGTTGCGATCGGCTTCTGCGCGGGACAGGGCGCGGTTGGCCTCGGTCACGGCGCGGTCTGCATCGCGGCGGGCATCGCGGGCGCGCTTGTCGGCCTCGGTGGTTTCCACCAGCCGTGTTTTCAACAGGTCATGGGCCGCGCGGGCGCCATCGGCGCGGGCGGTGGCTTCTTCCAGATCCTGCTTGAGTTCTTGCAGGCGGTTCAGCTGTTCCAGACGCAGCGCCGCGGTCGAGGGCTGATCTTCCGCCCCGGCCCGGAACCCGTCCCAACGCCACAGATCCCCTTCCATCGAGACAAGGCGTTGCCCCGGTTTCAAATCGGCTTGCAGGCGTGCGGCATCTTCGGTTGCGACCAGACCAATCTGGCTCATCCGGCGGGCCAGAACTTCGGGTACGGAGACATAGTTGGACAGGGCATTCACTCCGTCAGGCAGCGACTGTGCCTGCGCGTATCCAGGCAACAATGCCCAGCCGGAGGGCGCTTCACCGTCAATTTCCGGCGCACGCAGGTCATCTGCCAGCGCGGCCCCCAAGGCTTTTTCGTAACCCGACTTCACGCGCAGGGTATCAAGCACCTGCGATCCTTCCGCGGCATCGCGCTCGACCAGACGGGACAAGGCCTGAACCTCGGCATGAAGCGCGTTGACCTCACCTTCGGCCGAGGACCGCGCGGCGCGGGCGTCAGCTTCGCGCGCCTGCGCTTCAGAACGGGCTTCATCGGCAGCAACCAACGCTGCCTCAGCCTGTTCCGAGGCTTTCGCAGCTGCCGTCTGCGCAACGCCAGCTGCGTCAAAATCTGCGGCTGCCTTGTCGACCGCGCCCTTCGCATCGTCCATTGCGGACCGCGCCCGGATGGCTTCGCCTTCGCTTTTCTCAAGCGTCTTGCGGCTGTCATCCAGCAGGCGGTGGGCGGATTGGTGGCGCGCGGCCAGCCGCGCGACGTCTTCCGTCAGTTGGGTCAGGTCGCCTTCGCGTTCCTGCAAGATCGCGGCACTGTCGCGGGCATCCGCGTTTGAGGCCTCAAGCGCGTCGTCATGGCCTTCGGATGCCTTGGCGATCTGGTCCTGCTCCCATTCCAGTCGCTCGATCGTTTCGCCTGCATCCTTGTTCAGCCCGCTTTCACGTTCGATGTCGCGGGCCAGTTGCGTGATGCGCGACGTCAGCGTCTCGATCCGCTCGCGGGCTTGGCTTTCCTGGTCCGACAGCTGGTCGCGTTGCACTTGCAGACGTTGCAGGATCGCGGCGGCAACGGCCTCTTCCTCGCGGAGCGGTGGCAAACGGTCTTCGGCTTCCTGTCGGGCTTTGGTGGCTTGGCGGGATGCGCCTTCGGCTGCAGCGGCAGCCTTCACACGTTCGGTCAATTGCGCTTGTGCTTCGGCGCGGGCGGCGTCGGCTTCTTTCCAGCGACGGTAAAGCAAAAGCCCCTCGGCGCGGCGCAGATCATCCCCGATGGTGCGATAACGTGCGGCTTGGCGAGCCTGACGCGCCAGTTGCCCAAGCTGTTGCGCAAGCTGTTCGATAACATCTTCAACGCGTGCCAGATTGGTCTCGGTGCCTTTCAGCTTCAGCTCGGCCTCGTGGCGGCGCTGATACAGGCCCGAGATGCCGGCCGCTTCCTCCAGTATGCGGCGACGGGCCTTGGGCTTGGCATTGATCAGTTCCGAGATCTGCCCCTGCCGCACCAGTGCAGGCGAATGCGCACCGGTCGAGGCATCGGCGAACAGCATGCTGACGTCGCGCGCGCGCACATCCTTGGTGTTCACCTTGTAAGCTGAGCCCGCGTCGCGGGTGATCCGGCGCACAATCTCAAGGTTGTCGCTTTCGTTGAACCCCGAGGGCGCAAGCCGTTCGCTGTTGTCCAACAGCAGCGAGACTTCGGCAAAGTTGCGCGCAGGACGCGAGGCAGCACCGGCAAAGATCACGTCTTCCATCCCGCCACCGCGCATGGCGGTTGGACGGTTTTCACCCATCACCCAGCGCAGGGCCTCCAGAAGGTTGGATTTACCGCAGCCGTTCGGACCCACAACACCCGTCAGCCCGTCCGCGATCACCAGATCAGTCGGGTCTACAAAGCTTTTGAAGCCATTCAGACGGAGTTTTGAAAACCGCAAGCGGTCTGCCTCATAATTGATTCTTACTGTCCAATGATTGTTCGAAGGGAAGTTGCAGGAGTCAACGGTATGGACCGATATGTGGTCGAAATGTGCAACTTATCCACAAGATATTGCATTTGGCGCCGTTTGGGTGCGATTCCTGTGCCGCCATTCCCCCGTCCAAGGTCGGTTTCGATCTTGACCCTTTGCCCCCTTGCACGGCAAAGACGTTCTGCATGGTTCCCAATGGGACAAAAGGGAATGCACCGGGGACGACCCAATCCGGGGTTTGATGGTGCAGCCGCCCCCGCGACTGTAAGCGGAGAGCGCCCGCCAGCGCCACTGACCTTCGGGTCGGGAAGGCGGCGGCGCGCTTCGACCCGCAAAGCCAGGAGACCTGCCATGCCCACACGCAACCCACCCGTCGGGGAGACGGGCGAAGGAGGATAAGATGCAAGCAAAGATCCCTGCCACCGTGGTCACCGGTTTTCTGGGCGCGGGCAAGACGACCCTGATCCGTCACATGCTGGACAACGCCAAAGGCAAGCGCATTGCGCTGATCATCAACGAATTTGGCGATCTGGGTGTGGATGGCGACATCCTGAAAGGCTGCGGGGACGAGACCTGCACCGAAGATGACATTATGGAGCTGTCGAACGGCTGCATCTGCTGCACCGTCGCTGAAGACTTCATCCCAACGCTGGAAAAACTGCTGGACCGTGACACGCCGCCGGATCACATCGTGATTGAAACCTCGGGTCTGGCCCTGCCGCAACCTCTGGTCCGCGCGTTCCAATGGCCCGAGATCTCGACCCGTGTGACCGTGGATGGTGTTGTGACCGTGGTGGACGGAAAAGCCGTGTTTGATGGTCAGTTCGCCTCCAATCTGGACGCCGTGGAAGCGCAGCGGAAGCTGGATGAGAATCTGGATCACGAAACGCCTCTGTCCGAGCTGTTCAAGGATCAGGTGACCTGCGCCGACATGATCGTTGTGAACAAGTCCGACCTTCTGGCAGAAGGCGAGGCGGATCAGTTGGTCTCGCAACTGACAGGTGACAGCCGTGACGGCGTGCAGGTCGTGCGCTCGACCATGGGCGCGCTGCCGGTCGAGGTTCTGCTGGGCCAAGGCATGGGCGCCGAGGATGATATGGATGCCCGATTGTCTCTGCATGAGAAGGGGCATCACCATCACGACCATGACGACGATCACCATCACCATGATCACGATGATGACCACCACCATCACCACCACGATCACGACCATGATGCGTTTGAAAGCTTTGTGGTCACGCTGGGCGAGGTCGCCGACCCCAAAGCCTTCGCCGAGAAAGTCGCCGACGTGATCCGCGCCAACAACATCCTGCGTCTGAAGGGCTTCGCTGCCGTCGAAGGCAAGCCGATGCGCCTGACGCTGCAGGCGGTAGGGCCCCGCGTCGACACCTATTTCGATCAGCCCTTCGGCACCCAGACCCGTGAAACGCGTCTGGTGGTGATTGGACAGTCCGGCATGGACCGCGCCGCGATCGAACAGGCGCTGACCGCATGACGATCGAAGTCGTCCCCGGCGATCCACGCGATCCTCAGGCCACGGCGCTGCTGCAGCAAAGCCATGCCCTGATGGAGAGCCTGTTTCCGCCCGAGGACAATTTCTTTCTGAATATCGACGACCTGTGCGTGCCCGAAATCTCGTTTTTCGTGGCGCGCGAGGGTGACACGGTTCTGGGCACTGGTGCGCTGGCCGATAAGGGCGATTATGGCGAGGTGAAGTCTATGTTCGTCTCGCCCGACGCGCGCGGCAAAGGCGTGGGCGAGGCGCTGCTTCAACAGATCGAAGCCACCTCTCGCGCGCAAGGCCACGCGGCGATGAAGCTGGAAACTGGCAATGTGCTGTATGCGGCGCACCGTCTGTACGAACGGGCCGGATTTACCAAATGCGGCCCGTTTGGCGACTATCCCGAGGCCAACAGCTCGCTCTTCATGGAGAAAGCGCTGTGAGCGCCGCTTACGCCTTCTTGCCCTTGTCGGCAGCGGCCTTCATCCGCGCCAAAAGCGCCGATTTATCGTCTTTCCGGTTCAGCGGATTCTTTTCGGTTCCGCGGGCATTATGTTCGGAATGGCGGGGATTGCCCTTTGCAGGTTTCGGCGCGCCGGCAGCTTTATAGTCCATGGGGTTTACCTTGATCGGGTCACGTTGGGCCGGTCCATAACATCTTAACGCAAGGGACGCGACATGCATCTTCTGGCAGCCACTCCAGGCAGCATTGATGACGGGAAAGAACCGGTGGATCTGGGGCAGACGCCCTCGGATCTGGTGTTCATTTCGGCCGCAGATACGGAACTTGCGGGCCTTGCCCAAGCGCGGGCCGAGATGGACGGCGCACCCGGTCTGCGTCTGGCCAATATGATGCATTTGGCGCACCCGATGTCGGTCGACCTGCATATCGACAACTGCGCGACGAAATCTCGTCTGGCCGTGGCGCGCGTTCTTGGCGGTGTCGGATATTGGAAGTATGGGGCCGAGCAATATGCCGCCCATTTGCGCGACGCAGGCGTGCCTTTGGCGCTGCTGCCGGGTGACGACAAGCCGGATGCAGAGCTGCGCGCACTGTCGACTGTGTCGGACGAGGAATACGATGCGCTTTGGGCGTATCTGGTCGAGGGCGGGCCGGAGAACTCGGTTGGGTTCCTGAACTACGCCAAGGCGATGATCGAGGGCGGCGACAAGCCCGAAGCCGCGCGTCCCTTGCTGCGCGCGGGTGTCTATTGGCCGGGTGCTGGCGTGGCCGATCTGTCCGCCGCGCAAGAGGCGTGGACCGAGGGCGCACCGGTTGTGCCCGTCGTCTTCTATCGTGCGCTGGTGCAAGGTGCGGGGCTGAACCCGATCAATCGACTGGTGAAGTCGTTGTTACGGCAGGGGCTGAACCCGCTGCCCGTGTTCGTAGCTTCTTTGAAAGATCC
>CALJDH010000124.1 GCA_938023895.1 uncultured Aliiroseovarius sp. | reverse complement strand
TGCGCGATCGGACCTATGCCTTGTCCAAGACCCCCGGTGCCCGAGGTGCCTATGGGTTCGAGTTCGAGGACAAGCACAAGGCATAAGGCGATGGCAGTAGGTATTTTCGATAGCGGTCTGGGCGGATTGACGGTTCTGGATGCGGTCTCGAAGCGCCTGCCAGACGTGGATTTTGTCTATTACGGCGACAACGCGCACGCGCCTTACGGGGTGCGGGATGCGGATGATGTGTATGACCTAACCACTAAGGCCGTGTCGGCATTGTGGGACCAAGGCTGCGATCTTGTCATACTGGCCTGTAACACGGCCTCGGCGGCGGCGCTGCGCCGGATGCAGGAAAGCTGGATCCCGACCGATAAGCGTGTTCTGGGCGTGTTCGTTCCTTTGATTGAAGCGCTGACCGAACGCCAGTGGGGCGACAACTCGCCCCCGCGCGAGGTTGAAGTGAAGCACGTCGCCCTGTTTGCCACGCCCGCCACCGTCTCAAGCCGCGCGTTCCAACGCGAACTGGCCTTCCGCGCCATCGGCGTGGATGTCGAGGCGCAAGCCTGTGGTGGTGTCGTGGATGCCATCGAAGACGGTGACATGATCTTGGCCGAAGCATTGGTGCGCAGCCATGTGGACGCGTTGAAACGCAAGATGCCCAAGCCCGAGGCCGCCATTCTAGGCTGCACCCATTACCCACTGATGGAAAATGAGTTCCAAGCTGCGTTGGGCGCAGACGTAAAGGTCTATAGTCAAGCCAATCTGGTGGCCGAAAGCCTTGCGGATTACCTTGAGCGCCATCCCAAGATGCGCGGAACGGGGACGGAGTCGAAATTCCTGACGACTGGGGAACCGGTCCAAGTTTCCAATCGCGCGACCCAGTTTCTGCGACGAAAGATCGCTTTCGAAGCCGCCTGATTGCAAGGCGCACGCAAAACACCTATCTATCCTTCGAATTCGCAGGAGGTCTGAATGACCCACAAAATCGCCATTCTTGGTGCGTCCGGCTACACGGGTGCCGAGCTTGTCCGCCTGATCGCCACCCATCCGTCGATGGAGATCGTCGCCCTGTCCGCCGACCGTAAGGCCGGGCAAGAGATGTCGGATGTCTATCCCCATCTGCGGCATCTGGATCTGCCGAAGCTGGTCAAAATGGACGCGATCGACTTCTCAAACGTGGATCTGGCCTTTGCAGCGCTGCCGCATGGTCTGAGCCAGGCACTGGTGCGTGACCTGCCCGAGAACGTGAAAGTCGTCGATCTGGGAGCGGATTTCCGTCTGCGCGATCCGGCGGAATACGAAAAATGGTACGGCGCCCCGCACGTGGCGGTCGAGCTGCAGAAAACCGCCGTTTATGGCCTGACCGAGTTCTATCGCGACGACATCAAAAACGCGCGTTTGGTGGCGGGCACGGGTTGTAACGCGGCGACTGTGCAATATGCGTTGCGCCCGCTGATTTCGGGTGGGCTGGTCGATCTGGACCGGATCATCTGTGACTTGAAGAACGGCATCTCGGGGGCGGGCCGGTCGCTGAAGGAAAACATGCTGTTTGCCGAACGCTCGACCGATGTGTTGGGCTATGCACAAGGCGGCACCCACCGCCATCTGGGTGAGTTCGATCAAGAGTTTTCCATGCTGGCGGGCCGCGATGTGCGCATCCAGTTCACGCCGCATCTGGTGCCGGTGAACCGGGGCATTCTGGCCGACTGCTATCTAGACGGCGATCCGCAGGCAATCCACGAAGCCCTTGTTGCGCAATACGCAGACGAGCCCTTCGTAACCGTGCTGCCCTTCGGCAAGCTGCCGGGCATGGGGCAGGTGATGGGATCGAACCAGTGCCATCTGGGTGTTGCAGGCGACCGTATTCCCGGTCGCGCCTTGGTCGTTTCGGCCTTGGATAACCTGTGTAAGGGATCGTCCGGGCAGGCGCTGCAGAACGCCAACCTGATGCTGGGCGAAGATGAAACCACAGGGCTTATGTCGCCCCCCGTCTTCCCGTAACTAAACCGCCTTAAGAAGGAGCCCCCCATGGCCGGTCTTAAAAGCCTGAAGAAAACCCGTCGTATCCAGATCATCGTGCTGGCTTTCGTGGCGCTTGCCTTGTCGACTGGGTTGATTGGCTATGCGCTGAAGGACGGGATCAACTATTACCGTTCGCCCACCGAGGTGATCGCCGAACCGCCCCGCGCAGACGAGGTGTTCCGCATGGGCGGGCTGGTGTCTGACGGCTCGATCGTACGCGGACAGGGGGAAACGGTCAGCTTCTCGGTGACTGATGGGGCGGAAACCGTGCCCGTGCGCTATACCGGCGTGCTGCCCGACCTGTTTGCAGAGAACCAAGGCATGATCGGCACCGGGACGTATGTCGATGGCGTGTTCGAAGCCTCTGAAATCCTTGCCAAACATGACGAGGAATACATGCCAAAAGAGGTGGTGGACAGCTTGAAAGAAAGCGGCGTCTACGTCGAACCGACCGACTGATTTCGACATTGTTAACCTGACTTTCGCAGCCTTATCCCCGTGTTTCAAACGCGGGGAAGGCCCGGATGCAGAGCGTCACAGAGATTGCAGATCAGATCGTCGCCCGTGAAGGCGGCTATGTAAATGACCCCGATGATTCCGGCGGGGCGACAAATTTCGGGGTCACGATCCATACCATGCGCAGGTTGGGCCTGGATCTAGATGGTGATGGTAAGATCACGCCGTCTGACGTTAAACGTCTGACCCGCGCGCAGGCGCGCGACATCTTCCTAAAGCACTACTTCTATAAGCCCCGGATTAACGAACTGCCCGAACCCCTGCAGGCCTCTGTGTTCGACATGAATGTCAACGCGGGCGGAAATGCTGTGAGGATCCTGCAGCGGCTGCTGGCCAAGATGGGCTATGCGCTGTCGCAGGATGGGGCGCTTGGACCGCAGACCTTGGGCATCGCGCGTGCCGCAATGGAGGCCGCGCCGGATCACCTGGTGGATGCCTACGGGATCGAGCGGCGCAACTATTACTACCGTCTGGCAGATCGCCGGCCAGCATCGCGCAAATATGCGCGGCGCAAGGATGGTGGCAAGGGCGGTTGGATCAAACGCGCCGAGGAGTTCATCGCGCCCCGCTATCACCTGACGGATGCAGATCATAAAGAACGGGTGCGGGCATGGGGCTGATCGGAGACGTGATCCGCGTGCTGTTCGGCGGTCGCGGCAACATGGTGCGCGAAACTGCAGAAGTGTTTCGCGAGAACGCCGAGGCAGCCTCGGCCCGCGATGCTGGATTGCAGATGACCGCGATCGAGGCATTCGCCGCGGAGTTCGCCCACGCACGTCGTGGCAGGTTCGACCGTTTTATGGATGCCTTGAACCGCGTTCCACGCCCGGCCTTGGCCTTGTCGACGCTGGGTCTGTTCGCGGCGGCGATGGTAGACCCAGTCTGGTTCGCGGACCGGATGCTGGGCATCACGCTGGTGCCCGAGCCGCTGTGGTGGCTGATGGGGGCCATTGTCAGCTTCTATTTCGGGGCCCGCCAGCAGGTGAAAGGGCAAGAGTTCCAGCGCTCGATCGCCGAGGTGTTAGTGCGCGCCAATGAGTTGCGTGCGTCTACGACTGTTGAAGAGATTGCGCCAGTTACTGCTGGTTTCACGCAGTTTGGAATTCGTGAGCTGGCCGCCCCCGTCCACCCTACTGTGGACGCCAGCGATAATGAGGCCCTGCAGGATTGGAAGGCGCAGCACCATGGCAAGTGACATGATCCTGAAGCTGGTGGCCGAGCATGGCCCGTGGGTTTTGCTGGTGTTCTATCTGCTCTATCGCGACCTGCAGAAAGATCAGGCGACGCGGGCGGTGCTGGACAAGAACTCGTCCATCCTGATCGAGATCACGACCATCATCCGCGAGCGGCTGCCTTCTGGCGGGGGGCGATGATGATCCGGCACCTGTATCACCGTGTCAAAGAGCGTCTCAAAGACGTCCTTCTGGCGGACCGTTTTCAGAAGGCACTTTCACGAAACGAACAAGCTGCTGCAGAACTTGATGCAGTTGTCCGAGGTATCTTGCATAAATGAAACAAGCAGCTCTCTTAGTCGCGATACTGGCCGTTTTGCTTCAAGCCGGGTACTGGGCCTTTGGATATCAAGCGATTTTCCAGATTGGCTTTGGGGCCATCACGTTGATGGGGCTGATGATCGCGCTGACTTTCCTGTGGCTTTACCTTCAACGCGCCACGCCCCTGGCGCTGGGCATGGCCTATAGCTGGTTCGGTGCAAGTCTGGTGCTGGGCTGGTGGTGGATCTATGCACTGCTGGGCGCACCCGAGGCGATGGCCGCAAATGCGCTGCATTTCGCGCCGTTGGCCGTGTACCTGTCTGGTGCAGTCCTTCATTTTAGCGTGATACACCGGTCTTTCGGTCTGCATGGAGCAGCCTTTCTGGCGCCGGTTCTAGGGGCTGTGATGTGCTCGTCCGCGATCTATCTGATGGTTCACTAGGCCAACACGATAACAATTCCCCGTGACCGGGTGCCGCATGACGCGGCAAGGGCTAGTGACTGGGAGCGACTCTCTGTAAAGTCCGCCTCATGATTACAGAGCTTGGACATTTTGCGCTGATCTTGGCGCTGGGCGTGGCGGTGGTGCAAACCATCGTGCCACTGATCGGGGCACATAAGGGCTGGAACAGCTGGATGGAGATGGCCGTGCCTGCGGCAACCATCCAATTCTTGCTGATCTCCACGTCATTTCTGGCGCTGACCTATGCGTTCGTGACCTCGGACTTTTCAGTCCGACTGGTCACGCTGAATTCGCATTCAGCCAAGCCGATGCTTTACAAAATCTCGGGCGTGTGGGGCAACCACGAGGGCTCGATGTTGCTTTGGGTGCTGATCATTGCAGGCTTTGGCGCGACGGCAGCGTGGTTTGGACAAAATCTGCCCAGAACCCTTAAAGCACGTGTGCTGGCAGTGCAAAGCTCGATCGCTGTGGCGTTTCTGGCGTTCATTATCTTCACTTCGAACCCGTTCCTGCGCTTGGCGCAGCCGCCCTTTGACGGGCAGGACCTGAATCCGCTGCTACAAGACCCCGGGTTGGCCTTCCACCCGCCGTTCCTATATCTGGGCTATGTGGGCCTATCGATGGCGTTTTCCTTCGCCGTCGCCGCCCTGATCGAAGGCCGCATCGATGCCGCGTGGGGTCGCTGGGTGCGCCCGTGGACGCTGGCCGCCTGGGTCTTCCTGACCATCGGTATCGCGCTGGGCAGCTGGTGGGCCTATTACGAGCTGGGCTGGGGCGGCTTCTGGTTCTGGGACCCGGTTGAAAACGCGTCCTTCATGCCGTGGTTGTTCGCCGCCGCGCTTCTGCATTCCGCCATCGTGGTCGAGAAACGCGAAAGCCTGAAAAGCTGGACCATCCTACTTGCCATCTTAGCCTTTGGCTTCTCGCTGATCGGGACGTTTATCGTGCGATCAGGCGTGATCACCTCGGTCCATGCCTTTGCGTCCGATCCCGAACGCGGTGTGTTCATTCTGTTCATCCTGCTGTTCTTCACCGGTGGCGCGCTGACATTGTTCGCTGCCCGTGCAGGCGCGATGGAGGCCAAGGGCGTCTTCGGAATTGTCAGCCGTGAAAGTGCGCTGGTGGTAAACAACATCCTTTTGGCCGTGTCGTCCTTTGTCGTGTTTGTTGGCACGATTTGGCCCTTGGTAGGCGAGGCATTCGACCGCAAGATATCGGTCGGTGCACCGTTCTTCGAGGCCGCCTTTACGCCCTTCATGGTGGCGCTGGCCTTGGTGCTGCCTATTGGTGCCATGCTGCCGTGGAAACGCGCCAAGATCGGGCGTGCGGTGAAGCAGTTGGTGCCGGCTCTGGTCCTTTCGATCGCCGTATTGGCGCTGGTCTGGGCGATGCAGACGGGCAAGTCTGCCCT
>CALJDH010000123.1 GCA_938023895.1 uncultured Aliiroseovarius sp. | reverse complement strand
CGGTTCTCGACCCTGGAAACGGCGCAGTCGGTGGGCTTATCGGGCCAAGGGCGACTGCATGACCTTTTCCTGCGGTGGGAGGCGATGAGCCCCGGCGAGTATGCCAAGAGGGGTGAAGGACTGACGATTTACTGGGGCTGGTTCGACAGCCCATTCGGGGCGTCTTTGGTCATGGGTACGGAACGCGGCATTTGCGGCATCGGATTTGCGGACGAGACTGGTGTCGAGGAAACCTTCGGGGATCTGACGTCACGCTGGCCCAACGCCACCTTCATCAAGGATCCGGCGTTCCTGCGGCCTTGGGTTCTGGCGGCCTATGACACCGAACTGGGCGAGGACGGAAAGACCCCGCTGCATCTGATCGGCTCGCCCTTACAGATCAAAGTCTGGGAGGCGCTCTTGTCGATCCCGTCCGGCCACGTCACCACCTATGGGCAGATCGCCGAGAAGATCGGACAGCCCCGCGCCGTACGCGCCGTGGGCACAGCCGTAGGGCGTAACCCGGTCAGCTGGCTGATCCCCTGCCACCGCGCGTTGCGCAAGTCCGGGGCGCTTGGGGGCTATCACTGGGGCCTTCCGGTCAAGCGCGCGCTTCTGGCGTGGGAAAGCGCCGAATTGGAGCAAGAGCGCACAGGGTAAGCGTCTGTTTTCCGCCGAGTTTCCCCATAACAGGGTCTTGTTATTCGATATCAAGGAGCTTTTCTGTATGGAGAACAAGAAAACTAACCGAGGACCGCAATATGCAACCAAGACATATGATTCTCTCGTTCGGCCTGATTGCCGGACTTGCCACCAGCGCCTGTACATCCCCCACGAGCCCCTCCGCTAATATGGGGCCACGCACCCAAAATGGCGCCGCGATTGGCGCGATCGCAGGGGGATTGTTTGGCGCGACCCGCAAGGGTGACGGCAAGCTGGGCAAGGCCGCCGTTGGCGCCGTTATTGGCGGCGTAATTGGTGGTGCGATTGGACAGCAGCTGGACAAGCAAGCCGGTGATCTGCGCCAGGCCATCGACAATGACGAGGTGAAAATCGTCAACACCGGCAACGAGCTGATCGTCACAATGCCGCAGGACATCCTGTTCGCGACCGGCAGCAGCCAAATCAGCCAAGGCCTGCGCGGCGATCTCGCGGCGCTGTCGCGCAACCTGAAACAATATCCGAACTCGGTTGTCGAGGTACGGGGCCACACCGATAACGTAGGCAATGCCGACTACAACCTATCCCTGTCGCGCAACCGCGCCGCAGCTGTGGCATCGGTACTGTCGGCCAATGGCGTGCCCAGCTGGCGCATTCAGACCATCGGTTATGGCGAGGACCGTCCTATTGCATCGAACTTGGATGCCTATGGGCGCCAGCAAAACCGCCGGGTCGAGATCGTGATCCGCCCCACATCGTCGTAGGTGTCGTACCAGTACCGTAAGTACTACGCAAAAAGTCGGGCCCCGTGCCCGGCTTTTTTTGTTTGAGGCCAGCGCTGGGATGTGGTCATATATTCTGACCAATTCACGCGAGACGCCAATGCCCTTTCAAAGAATCGCCGCAAGTAAGCTTTCCAAATCGGTTGTCGAACAGATCGAACTTCTGATCCTGCGCGGCGTGCTGCGTCCCGGTGAACGCCTGCCATCTGAGCGGGATCTGGCAGATCGCCTTGGCGTGTCGCGCCCATCCTTGCGCGATGCATTGGCGGAACTTGAAGCCTCTGGGCTTCTGGCACGACGGGCCGGGGCTGGGATCTTCATCTCCGAGGATCTGGACAGCTCGTTCCCTCCTGCCCTGACCAACCTGTTCGCGCGCCATGATGAAGCCGTCTATGACTACATCACGTTCCGTCGCGATATGGAGGGGCTGGCCGCCGAACGTGCCGCACAGTTTGGATCTGACACGGATCTTGCCGTGATCAACGAGATCTTCCTGAAGATGGAGAAAGCGCCAGAGGGGCAAGGCGCCGATCTGGACAGCGATTTCCACATGGCAATCATTGAAGCCAGCCACAACGTGCTGATGGTCCACATGATGCGGGCGATGTATGACCTGCTGAAACAGGGCATCTTGTATAACCGTCAGGTGGTCGTGCAAATCACCAACACGCGGATGGACTTGCTGGAACAGCACCGTGCCATCAATGACGCCTTACAGAATCGCGATCCCAGCGCTGCACGCACCGCGATCGAGGCGCATATGGATTATGTCGTTCAGGCCTATACCGACCTGCGCCGCACCGAGCGGAATGAGGAGGTCGCGCAGCAACGGCTGGACTATGAGATGCAGCGCTAGGCTACCCTTAGAAATGAAAAACCCGGCCACAGGGCCGGGTCTCTCGTAAGTCGTTGGAAAAAGCCTGCTTAGTGCAGCTTGGCTTCCACGTCCTTGATGGCCTCGTCGATCAGCTTGTTGCCGTCAGTTGCGGTCATCTGTTTGGCGATCATGTCGCGGGCAGCGCCAACGGCAACCTGAACTGCGCTGTCGCGCACTTCTTTCACGGCAGCCGCTTCAGCCGATGCGATCTGGTCTTCAGCAGCAGCCAGACGGCGTGCGATCGAAGCTTTCAGATCTTCTTTGGCCTGAGCCGCAGCGTTAGCTGCTTCTTCCTTGGCGTGCGCAACAATGCGCTCGGCCTGTTCAGCCACTTCCTTTTGCTTGCGCTCATAAGAGGCCAGAACAGTCTGGGCTTCTTCGCGCAGGGCACGGGCTTCGTCGAGTTCCGACTTGATGCCCTCGGCACGTTTGTCGAGCTGACCGCCCAACATTTTGTGCACGCCCATGTAACCAAGGAAGGTTACGAACAGCAGGAATGCCAGGGTGACAACCAGGTTGGTGTTGGCCAGATCGGTCCAGCCAGCGTCGCCAGCGGCAAAAGCCGGGCTTGCAACCAGAGCGAAGGGGAGAACTGCGAGTTTCTTCATCAGTTTACCCTTTCATCCGTGCGGTCACTGCCGCAGTTACCGACTTGGCATCCGCCTTATAGCCCATCGAACCTAGGATTTCCTTGACGGTATCCTTGGAGACGGCCTTGACGCTGTCGACAGCTCCGGCGCGGATCTCATTGATCGCGGCTTCGCTTTCGGCAGCCTTGGCGGAGATCTCGGCATCTGCCTTGGCAGCAGCTGCATCCAGATCAGCCTGAATTTCAGCGCGGGCTTCAGCAACAATCTTGTTTGCTTCTGCACGGGCGTCAGCCAGGGCCTTGTTGTAAGCTTCTTCGGCTTCGACAGCCTTCTGCTTCAGCTCTTCGGCAGCAGCCAGATCGTTGGTGATCGTGCCCTGACGTTCAGACAGCACAGCCTCAATACGGGGCAGAGCAATCTTGGTCAGGACGAAGTAGATCACGACCAGCGTCACCACGAGCCAGAAAATCTGGTTCCCGAAGGTCGAGAAGTCCAGTTGCGGCATGCCAGCGGCTTCTGCGCCACCGTGTGCTGCTTCTGTGCTATGTGTGTTACTTGCCATGTCTTAAGTCCTCTGGAACCGAGTTACTTGGGGCGAAACGCTGACGCCTCGCCCCGGCGTAAGGATGGTTCAGGTCTTAGACAGCAAACATCAGCAGCAGAGCGACCAGGAACGAGAAGATGCCCAGGGCTTCTGCAAATGCGATACCGATGAACAGGGTCGCGGTCTGAGCGGCAGCAGCCGACGGGTTGCGCAGAGCACCGGCCAGGAAGTTACCAGCAACGTGGCCCACACCGATAGCGGCGGCACCCGAACCGATAGCTGCCAGACCTGCACCGATGAATTGACCCATTTGAGCGATATTGCCTTCCATTGTGATTTCTCCTTACGTTGGAATGCTTGAATTAGGATTGGTTAGCGGGCTGCAACCGTCTTAGTGCGACGGATGCAGAGCGTCTTTCAGGTATACGCAGGTCAGGATGGTGAACACGTAGGCCTGGATGAAGGCTACGAGCACTTCCAGTGCGTAGACGGCCGAGATGGCCA
>CALJDH010000122.1 GCA_938023895.1 uncultured Aliiroseovarius sp. | reverse complement strand
GGAAATCCTGACCGATAACGCCCCTCTGGCTTTGAACGGTGCCCTGTGGGAACTGGATCAGGAACTCGCCACCTTCGTGACGTCCGAAGACAAGCTTGTGCCCACCGTGCTCGCCTATGTCGAACAACTGATGGAGAAGGTCGCCCTGCGCGCCCAAACCGCCAGCCATCTTGGTCCCTTCACCTCGGCCAACTACCGGGTTGAAGCGGACGATCTGACCATCTCGGGTTTCACGCCCTCCCGCGCTCATCGCGGGTCGAAGATCACGATGACCTTCAAGAAACCGAACGAGGTCGTGGGCAACCACATCGCCAAATACCAAGCGATGAAGCTCAGCAAAATGCTGATGGCTTACGACTTCGACCGCAAACTGAACCCGTTTGCGGAACTGGGCGGCTTCATCTTTACCTTCATGGGCGACGGCAAACCGGGCACCGGGAAAACCACGCTGATCCAGATGATGGCCGGGTTGGTGAACGACTACTGCGCGGTGGCGGGCTACCCGTTCCGCTATCAGAACTTCGGCATCGACAATATCGACAGCTATCAGGGTAAATCCGGCCAGAACGCGAAGGCCTTCATCAACAATGTGCTCGACCCCAATGTGATCGGCTTTGGCACGATTGACGACATCGACCAGATTGCAGGCAAACGCGGAGATCGCCAATCCAGCGCGGGCCAGCAAGAGGTCACGGCGGTCCTGATGGAAAGCTTCGCGGGCGCCAACACCGTGGTGCGTGGCAACTGCACCTTCGGGATGTTCTCGAACTATCCCGAGAATGTGGACGACGCGCTGCGCCAACGCGCCGGCGCGCGCTTCTTGGTGGACGGCCCGCAGACGCGCGAGGACTATATCGACATCCTCCATCTGCTCATGGGCAAGAACCACGACATCCCGCTGGGCAAGCACGACCTTTACGGCGCGCAGGAAATCAAATCCGCCGTTGCTCGTTCTTTCGAGGCGCATAACAAGCCGCAAGAAACCGGCCTGATGAACGTTTTCGACCGCGTGCATGACAAGATCGGTGAACTGGACGACATCGCCAAAATCGGCACCTACCTTAAAGGCATTCAGGAGGCCGATGAACGCTTCACGGGCCGCTCGATCAAGAACATCACCGACGCGGTGAAAGTCCGTGCGATGGATTTTGAATTGCCCGACGAATGGATGGAAAACCCCGAGCTGTTCTTGGTCAAAGACTATGACACCAAGAAGGACATGATCGCCGAACTGCGCGTGCCCATCACCACCGACATGGTGATCCAAGAGGTCAACCGCTACGCCGATTCCGAGTTCCGCTATGCCGACAAATCCGACGAGGTCGCCATCGAGGCGATGGTCCGCGACTTCGGCCGTCAGGAAGAGGCGAAGAAGCGGTATCTGGAGGGGAAGTGAGTATCCGCCGAGACATAAGGGTCACGTCCGACCCGAGGGTGGGCGTTCACGCCCGCCCTGTGGGGCGGGTCGGGCGTGACCCGGCGACAAGCGCCGGGAGGGTGCAGTTGTGAAGGTTCCTTGGTTGTGGATTGGAGGGGGGCTAACCTTAGGAATTGCCTGTCTCGCTTATTGGGTCGCTCAAAGCCAAATATGTGTGTGGTCTGGTTCCCCGCCGTTAGGGTGTATAACGCGTTGGGACTACTTCCTTCAAAGTCCTCCGAATGAGATCGGTGATAGCCTGGCAGGATTTGCAGGTGCTTTGGCCTTTGTTTGGTTGATTTCGACTGTTGGACTGCAAAGTCAGGAGTTGGCCGCGCAACGCCTCGAGTTGCGGGAAACAAGGTTCGAAGTCGGCGCACAAAGAGTGGCGAACGAAAAAATGGCCGAAGCTCTGTCGTCTCAAGCTAGTGTCGAAGAACGGAGACTGCAGTACGAGACTGAAGCACGATACGACCTTTTAGCGGATGAAGTGGCTGAAATGCTGCGACTATTGCTGCTATCTTTTAAAGGGCATGAAGAAGAGTGGCATGTAAAAGCAAACCGAGCACTTGGCTCAGGTCCTGCGACTTGGAAGTTTGTGTCGCGAGGTGAGGCTAACACACCAACGAGAGTGTTCTTAGCGCAGCAAGTGGAACACTTGAGTTGGATTGAAACTAGGCTTCAAGCCGCGTCAGCAAGAGACTTGATCCAAACGAAGCCACATCAAGAAGATCGGTATGATAGATTGGTCGCTGCGTTAGATAGGATCATCTCGATATCAGAAGACGGAAGTGAGGCCTGCCGTGAACGTATCAAAGGCTGGCAAATAGAAGAGTATCGACGCCTTGTGGAGCGAATGATGTCTAATGAAAAACTTTGGCACACTAGGATGAAAACAGAGGTTCTCCAATGAAACGCCTCATCCAACGCGGCCTCATGTTTGGCAATTTGATCCGGGTCGACAGCCCCGCGCTGATCGAGCGGTATAACCGTGCGCTCAAGGGGCTTTCGGGCAAGCAAACGAATCTGACCGAATTCCACATCGACGTCTCTGGCTTCTCGCCCGAGATTGGCGAGGAGTTCAAAGATCCGCTCTATCTCAACCCCAATGGCTGCAACCGGCAGTTCATCATTCTGACGGTGGACCAGAAAAAAGCGCCGCTGTTGGGTGCCATGTTCTCGACCTCGCGGGGGATACTGCGGCAGTTCATTGCGGATAACGAGGCGAAGCTTTTCGCGCTGACCGCCCATGACGCGGTGGCGGGCGAGCTGATGAACTCGGTCTATGACATTTCGGATCCCACGCGTCTGTTCGACATCCGCAAGATCGTGATCGAGGCGGATACGACCCAAAGCCACGTGAAGAATGCGCGCGAGCTGGCCGAGAAGATCGACCACTTCCAGACCGCACCGAACGCCTGGTATGACGATGATCTGATTGCTCAGATGATTGATCTGGCCCGCGAAACCGGGGATGTGACGCGCGTTCCGGTCGATCTGGGTGTGCAGGAGTTCGAGCAAGGCAATTTCTGGACCGCGCATTTCGGCGGGCTTTACATCTTCCGTGATGTGGAAAGCCCCTGTGTCATTGTTTCGGGCGACAAAGACCGGATGGATCGCTTCCCGCGTCTACCTTTCGTCGACACGACCGAACCCAACCGCATCGCCAGTTTCCTGCGCAAGAACGATCTGGTCGAGCCATTGGTGTCGTCGCGCGGCGCGGCAGGGGCGCGGATCCTGCGTCAGAAGATGGAGTTCATTTTGGTGGACGCCGCGACCTCGGCTGGGATGGAGCTGGGCGACATGTCCTCGCGCACGCTGCGGCACGTGGCGCAACGCATGGGCCGTAACTTGCCTCAAGCTTTCCACGGGCTGGCAGCACTTGTGCGCTGGGCCGAGGCTGGCGGGCAGTGGCCCCGGATCGACAGCCGCCACCCGGCCTATTTCTACACCCTGCGCGCACGCCCCGATCACCCGGATCGCGACCTGATCAACCGGATGTTGTCCGAGCTTGCGCCAATGGACTTCCGCCAGCTGTTCATCTGCCACAAAGAACTGTTCTATGCTTCCTACGCCACATGGCCCGACGAAAAGCGCGAGTTTGTGGCAGAGTTCCTGCATCGTGACTATATGGCCAATAAGGCTGGCGCTCGTGATAAGCTGTTCGGGGGGCGCAAAGACGCGCTGAAAGTGCCGACAACGACGCGCAAACGTACGCGTGAGCAAGTGATTGAAATGGTTGGCCCTTGGGGCGCGGTGAAAGGAAGATAGGGATGGGATTTCTACGACTGATCATTTTCGGCTTTATCGGGCTGAGCATCATCTATGTGCTGGTCAGCCTGTATTCCCGCTCGGTCCGTCTGGAGAAGCTGGAAGAACAATGGGCCGAAGAGCATCCTAGTGGCAATGAAAGCGACCGCGAGGTGTGGTTGCGTGAAGGGATGGAGGACTATCAGAAAAGTTTCCGCCCCAAACTGATCTTG
>CALJDH010000121.1 GCA_938023895.1 uncultured Aliiroseovarius sp. | reverse complement strand
TCCACAGCGCCGCGGTGCCAGATGGCCTTCAGCGCGTCGATACCGGCCTCGACCACTTTGCGCGACGGTTTACCGTCGACAGCAACCACAAGACCCACACCGCACGAGCTATGCTCTTCTTCTTCGCGATAGAGGCTGTGTTCGTTCATAAAGGCGCGCTTGGCTTCCTCGCGGCGCACCCAATCGGCATCATACTTCGACATATGTTTCACCCTCGTTGAAGGAAAATGTGGCGTTAGCTGGATCACTCGCATCGGCGAAGCGGTACACAGATTCCGGTATTGATTTGAGACCGGCGGCGACATCAGCGTCGCTGCCGAACAGCGCGGCCGAAATGACGGGGCCGAGCTGATTGTTAAGTTTTAGGTGCCGGGCAACGGCGTGGTCCTGACCCGCCACGACAAGCGTATGCAGGGACGTGGCAGGCGCTACACCCTGAAGCAGTGCGAACTGCCTGTTATCGTTTGCATCCTGGTCACCAAAGATCAGGCAGAAGCGGGCCTTCGTATCTGCAATCGCGCTTAGAGCCGACGGGTGGATCCCGGGGCCCAGGGCATCACGAAAGTCATCCCATTCTGGCGCGGCGACCATCTCGGGGGCAACCGACAATGCAGGCACGATTGCCAGCACATTTGACAGGTCAAATGCATCGGCGAATGACATCGCGCCGTAACCCCCGCTTGAGTTCCCCAAGGCGCAGCTGCAATCAAGCCCGGATGTCTCGAGAAACCGCGATACCTCGCGGATAATCTCGTCGCGAACGCCTGACTGCGAGTAATACGAATAGGTCAGATCCGTGATGTAGAGCACGCTGTGCTGACGTTCTTCGCTGGCGAGCTTTCGGAACTCGTACGGCGGTGGCCCAGAGCGCCGACGCGACAGGCTGTTGAAGCACAAAACCACGTTTTTGTTCTGGCCTTTGAGCAAACGAATAAGCACCCGATCAGATCGGTAGATGACGTTGTTGTCATCCTTTCGCCGCGCGGGCCACTTATTTAGAGCTCGGAAGTTGAACATGGTCAAAACGCTGGTGACGTGGCCCTTTACTCGGCCGCGACGGCGGCAGTTGCGTTCAGGCTGTCCAGAATGTTGGCGCCTGCTTCACGACCGTCACGGATGGCCCAGACCACCAGCGATGCACCGCGCACGATGTCACCTACGGCCCACACACCGTCCAGGTCGGTCTTGTGGGTACCAAAGGCGGCTTTCACAGTGCCCCAGCGGGTCACGGGCAGATCCTGTTCGCCCCAGAGGGTCGGCAGATCTTCGGGTTCAAAGCCCAGCGCCTTGATGACCAGATCGGCGTCTTCGGTATAGTCCGAACCCTCGATCACTTCCGGGCTGCGACGGCCTGAGGCATCCGGTGCACCAAGGCGCATCTTCTGCACGATCACGCCGTTCACGGGATCGCCAGTGAAGCCCTTGGGGGCTGAAAGCCAGACGAATTCCACGCCTTCCTCTTCGGCGTTCTGCGTTTCGCGCTGCGAGCCCGGCATATTGGCGCGGTCGCGGCGATACAGGCATTTCACCGACTTTGCGCCCTGACGGATAGCCGTGCGCACACAGTCCATCGCGGTGTCACCGCCGCCGATAACGACGACGTTCTTGCCTTCGGCATTCAGCTCGCCGCTTTCAAACTCGGGCACGCTGTCGCCAAAGCTCAGCTTGTTCGAGCAGGTCAGATAGTCCAGAGCCGCTACGATGCCGTTGGCCCCTGCGCCCGGACCCGACAGGTCACGGCCTTTGTAAACGCCGGTGGCCAGCAGAACCGCGTCATTCTGAGCGCGGATGTCTTGGAAGGTGATGTCTTCGCCGACATTGCAGTTCAGAACGAAGGTGACGCCTGCGTCTTCCAGCAGCTTCACGCGGCGCATGACCACGTCTTTTTCCAGCTTGAAGCCGGGGATACCGTAGGTCAGCAGCCCGCCCGCGCGGTCATTGCGGTCATAGATGGTGACTTTGACGCCCGCACGTACCAGCACGTCAGCGGCGGCCAGACCACCGGGGCCTGCGCCGATGATGGCCACTTTTTCGGACCGATCTGCAACCGGAGTAATGTCTTCGACCCAGCCGTTTTCCCAGGCGGTGTCGGTGATGTATTTCTCGACCGCGCCGATGGTGACGGTGCCGTGGCCCGACTGTTCGATCACGCAGTTGCCTTCACACAAACGGTCCTGCGGGCAGATGCGACCGCAGATCTCGGGGAAGGTGTTGGTGGCCTGGCTGAGGGCATAGGCTTCCTTCAGGCGGCCAGTTGCGGTCATGCGCAGCCAATCGGGGATGTTGTTGTGCAGCGGGCAGTGCGACTGACAATAAGGTACGCCGCACTGGCTACAACGGCTGGCCTGTTCGGCAGCCTTCTGCGCGGCGAACTCGGCGTAGATCTCGTTGAAGTCTTCTTTACGGGTTTCGGCGGTGCGCTTTTCGGGCATGTCCCGATCGACCGACACGAATTTCAACATAGGCTGCTTTGCCATCCTGGCTCTCCCTCGGCTGGCCCTTTGCGGGCAGACTCTTGGCTTGGAGTTTGGCTTGTAAGGGGACTCGTCAGAAATGAAAAGTCAATAATACTTACCTAAATGCAAAAAATTAGGCCGGAATGAGGGAATATTACGCCGCATCGCCAAAAAATAGGTCAGTATAGTATACCTATAAAGCCTCTTCCCTTTCCAGACCGCTGCTTTAGCTTGCCGATGAGCTTATTTCCAAGGAACCGCGCATGTCGCTTGCCCATATTCTTCTGGTCGCCATCATACAGGGAATCACCGAGTTTTTGCCGGTTTCATCCTCGGGCCACTTGGTTCTGGTGCCCCATCTGACCGGGTTGCCGGATCAGGGTCTGGCGATAGATGTAGCGGTGCATATCGGCACGTTGGGCGCAGTGATGCTGTACTTCTGGCGCGATGTGCAGATCGGGCTGGCCGGTATTCCGCGGATGCTGATGGGTCGAATCGACACGCCGGGTGCGAAATTGGCGTTCCTGTTGTTGGTCGCGACGATTCCGGCTGTGATCCTTGGGTTGATCTTCAAGATGACGGGTCTTAGCGACCAAATGCGGTCGATCAAAGTCATCGCCTGGACGATGATCCTGTTTGGTCTGGTGCTGTATTGGGTCGATCAGAAGGGCAGCGTTCAGAAAAACGCGGAAGATTGGAGCCTGCGGGACGCGGTGATCATGGGCTTGTGGCAGGCGCTTGCGCTGATACCCGGCACGTCACGGTCCGGGGCCACGATCTCGGGCGCGCGGGCGTTGGGGTATGAGCGGTCTGATGGGGCGAAGCTGGCGATGCTAATGTCGATCCCGACGATCATCGCCTCGGGCGTGTTGCTGGGGGCCGAGGTTGCGGCCACAGCCGACGCGCAAGTGGCCCGCGATGGCGCCATCGCCGCGGTGTTTTCTTTTGTCGCGGCCCTGCTGGCGCTGAGCCTGATGATGCGGCTGTTGCGATCGGTCAGCTTCACACCTTATGTGATCTACCGCATCGCGCTGGGCATGGTGTTGCTGGGCATCGCTTACCTGTAAACGAAAAAAGGCGCGGAAGACCGCGCCCTTTTGTATCTGATGATCCGTCGGTTTAGCCGTCGGTGCGCAGGTTCTTGGCCGAGTTCTGGATCGCGGCATACTGACCACCAGCGCGGAAGCGCCACAGATAATCCGGAAGGATCGCGGCCATGGCGCGCGGGGTGATGCCCAGATCGTCAAAGCCCTTGGCGTCCTTGGCAACCACGTTGTCATAACCAAGGTTGGTGACCTGATCGCGGGTCAGCGGTGATGCAATCAGCCCGCCCGAGATCCACTGGATCATGTCAAAGATGCCGGCCTGAATGCGCGCAATACCGAAGGGCAAGTTCAGCACCAGACGGCGGCGCTGAGTGACTTCCAGCATTCGGTCAATCGACTCGCGCAGCGTTTCGACGTCCGGGCCACCCAGTTCGTAAATGCCAGCGCCGACCTGACCGAGAATGGCCATCTCGGCGGCTTTGGCGACGTCATCCACGTGAACCGGTTGGAACTTGGTGTTGCCGCCAGTGATTGGCAGGACCGGGCCGAAGCGGGTCATGTTGGCGAAACGGTTGAAGAACTGGTCGTCGGTTCCGAAGATGACCGAGGGGCGCAGGATCACGGCGCCGGGGAAGGCGGCCTGTACGTCTACTTCGCCTTGTGCCTTGGTGCGGGCGTATTCGCTGTCGCTTTCGGCGTTCGCACCGATGGCCGACAGTTGAACCAACTGGCCCACGCCTTCTTCGGTTGCGATGCGTGCCACGCGGCCTGCGCCATCATGGTGTACCGCGTCGAAGCTGTTCTTTCCGATCGAGTTCAGAACCCCCACGCAGTTCACAACTGCATCCGCACCGTGCATTGCAGCACGGACCGAGTTGTCATCGCGGATGTTGCACAGGATCGGTTCGACCTGACCGACGGCACCATAGGGTTTTACGAACAGCGCTTCGTTCGGACGGCGCACGGCAACGCGGACGCGCCACCCCTGCTTGGCCATGCGGCGGGCGATATAGCGCCCGACAAAACCCGAACCGCCATAAATCGTAACCAGCTTGGACATGGAAGCTCTCCTTGAATTACTTGGCTTTTGAATAGCTTTCAAAGCGCGTTTGAGCAAGGCGCAAACGGAATCTCAGAAAAGCGACGAAATGCTGTTGACACTCCCCACCGGTCACACTAAATCCCCCCTCACCAACCCGTGCCCAGATGGCGGAATTGGTAGACGCGCTAGCTTCAGGTGCTAGTGTCCGTATGGACGTGGAGGTTCGAGTCCTCTTCTGGGCACCATTCATCTCGCCAACATGTTGATATCCCTCAGTTTCTTGTGGAAACTAGAGCTGGCGTAGGACATGGCGTATGACATTTTAGTCCCCTATTCATTCACCAAGAATGGAATCTACTACTTCGAGCGGCGAGTCCCTCGAGACCTGTTGAATCACTACGACACTAAGAAGATCTCGTACTCTCTGAGGACACGGTCTGCATCTGTAGCTGAGTCGAGAGCGCGACGTGCTGCTGACCAGTTGGACGAACACTGGTATCATATGCGTGTCCAGAACGCTGAGCTTCCGGGCAAACACCGGCTCAGGATGTTCGGTGGTGGTCGGTCTGCGATGCCACAAGCGCCA
>CALJDH010000120.1 GCA_938023895.1 uncultured Aliiroseovarius sp. | reverse complement strand
GTTCACCAAATCGGGCATCATGGTCGGTCTGGGCGAGGACCGTCAGGCGGTTATGCAGATCATGGATGATATGCGTGCAGCTGACATCGATTTCCTGACCATCGGGCAGTATCTGCAGCCCACGCCGAAGCACCACGCGGTCGAGCGCTTTGTGCACCCGGACGAGTTCAAGGATTATGAAACGGCGGCTTATGGTAAGGGCTTCCTGATGGTGTCCGCGACCCCGCTAACACGTTCGTCCTATCACGCCGGCGATGACTTTGAACGCCTGCGCAAGGCGCGCGAAGAAAGCCTCGCAAAAGCCTGATTAGATTACAGATTACGGCCTTCTGATGCGCTCGGTTTCCATCCAGTCGGGCGCACCAATGAAGTATTCATACGCGAACAACGCCAGACAGATCGCAATCACGACAAGGCCAAGCACCACCCGTTTGGCCGAGGGCGGGTTACGCGCCCATTTTGACATCCTGAGAAGCCAAAGTGGGTTCATGGCTCAGCTCTCGCCGTCTTGGGTGTCCAAGAAACGCACCTTGCCGATATGGGGCAGGTTGCGATTGCGTTGCGCAAAGTCGATGCCATAGCCGACGACGAATTCATCCGGGATCTCGAACCCGGTCCAATCCGCCTTCACATCAACCTCGCGCCGGGACGGCTTGTCCAGAAGGGCGATGGTGCGCAGCTTGGCTGGGCCTTTGGCCTTCAGCAGCTTGATCACGTGTTTCAGGGTAAAGCCTGTGTCGACGATATCCTCGACCACCAGCACATCGCGCCCGGCAATCTCGCCGCGCAAGTCCTTGAGAATACGGACTTCCCGACTGCTTTCCGTCGAGTCTCCATAAGAAGATGCTTCAAGGAAATCGACCTCGACCGGCAGGTCCAGTTCGCGCACCACATCCGCGATGAACACGAACGATCCTCTCAGTAACCCGACGACAACCAGTTTGTCGGTACCATCAAACTCGTCGTGGATTTCTTTTGCCAGTTCTTCCACCCGTGCCGCGATTTGCTTGGCCGAGATGAGTGTATCAATGACATATGGTCGCTGAACCATTGCTTCCCCCTTGATTCTCGCCTGCATTCCTAAGACATGTGCGTCTGACAGAGAAGGAAAAAGCCCAATATGCCGACTCATGGCGAAAAACGCGTGATGCCCTATACGGCCAGCCAGATGTACGATCTTGTGGCGGATGTTGGTCGCTATCCCGAGTTTTTGCCGTGGAATTCAGCCGCACGGGTCCGTCGGTTGGTGCCGCTGGACGATGGACGGCAGTTGATGGAAGCGGATCTTGTTATCAGCTTCAAAGTGTTCCGCGAACGCTTCACCAGCCGCGTGACCTTGGATCAGGCGGGGCAGCGGATTGATACGGAATATCTCGATGGGCCGTTCAAATACCTGAAATCCTTCTGGATCTTCAAAGACCACCCGCAGGGCTGCGAAGTCGAGTTCTTTGTGGATTTCGAGTTCAAAAGCCCGATGCTTCAAAAGGTGATCGGCCTTGTCTTCAATGAGGCGATGCACCGGATCGTGGCGGCATTCGAAAAGCGCGCGAAGGCGCTCTACGCCAGCTGATCAGCTGATCAGAAGCACCCCGATGGTGATCAGGGCGGGCAGGGCTTGCACCTGAAAGATCTTCTTAGATGCGGTCGCCGCCCCGAAAATGCCCGCGACGGCAACGCAGGCCAAAAAGAACAGCGCGACATTCTGCGCCCAAGCGGAATCTGAAATCAGGCGTGACCAGATCAGGCCAGCGGCCAGAAAGCCGTTATAGAGCCCCTGATTGGCAGCCATGGCTTTGGTCGGTGCGAACAGATCACTCGGAAAGCTGCGAAAGATCTTCGGGCCGCGGCTTTCCCAAGCGAACATCTCGAACCACAGGATATAGAGATGAAGCGCTGCAATCAGCAGGATCAGAACGGTTACCAGAACACTCATGACCTAGTCCTTCTCGGCAAGCGGGTGGTGGGTGAAGACCAACTCGCGCAGGCGCTCTTCCAGAACATGCGTGTAGATTTCGGTCGTGGCAAGATCCGCATGGCCCAGCAGCGCTTGTATTGACCTCAGGTCAGCCCCGTGGGCCAGCAGATGCGTCGCAAAGGCATGGCGCAACCGGTGGGGCGTGACATCGCCGGGTGACACACCTGCGGCCACGGCGATGTCCTTGATGATTGCGTAGAACCGATGCCGTGTCAGATGGCCAGAGGCGCCCGTGGACGGGAACAGGAAGGGCGAGGGCTTAACGCCTTTCTCGATCCGCGCGGTGTCTTCAGCGCTGTCTCGATGCTCCAACCAGTCAGACAGTGCAGCACGGGCCTCGGACGACAGAGGCACCAGCCGTTCCTTGTCGCCTTTCCCGCGGATCAGAAGCAGCTGGGGATCGCCACGGGTAGCAGAGACGGGCAGTGAGACAAGTTCACTGACGCGCATCCCGGTCGCATAGAGCAGCTCCATCAGACATGTGTTGCGCAACTTGTCCGCGTCAGAGCGTCCAACAGCGCGCGTGGCGCGCAGAAGCGCCTCGACCTGATCTTCGGACAGGGTTTTGGGCAGCGACTTCATCTGGCCGGGGCCACGAATTTTCAGCGCCGGGTTGTCCGTGCGCCAGCCTTCTTCATAGGCAAATCGGAACAGCTGTTTGATCGACGAAAGCCTGCGGGCGCGGGTGGATGTGGCCAAGCCTTGAACGTCGCAATCGACAAGAAACGCCTCAATATCCGAACGGGACAGGTCGTCGAACCGCGCGGATTTGTCCTCGATGAACTCGGTAAACGCCTTTAAGTCACGCCCATAGGCCATACGGGTATTCTCTGATGCCCCAAGCTCGGCCGCCTGCGCATCCAAAAACGCCGAGATCCAGCGTGTGTGGTCGGGGGTCATCCGCGTCTCTCGAGGATCAGAACCTCGAGGGCGGCCCGACGGGCAACCCGTTCCAATCCGATCTGACGGAAGAAGGCCAGAGCATCAGCGATCTCGTCCAGATTACCATGGGTGCCGCTTTCATAAAGAGCGATGGCGCGTAGGATCGCCTCTCCCTTGCGGTTGCTGTCCATCAGCGATTTCAAGCGCACCGGGATATCACGCGCGTTCATTCCCTCAACAACTGCCCGAGATGTCGTGTTATAACCCGTAGCTGCTTCCGTGTTGCCCAGGGCGATTGCGGTCAGCAGGGCCTCTTTCCCTCCGTCGTCGCGAGTTGGCCAAGAGGCTGCGAACTCTTCGCTTTTTGACGACAGCAGCCCCAGAGACAGCGCAACACTACGGGCGTCGCGATCTTGCGGAATGTTCGATATCAGACGCCCGCCGAACAACTGTGCGAAGGGGACTTCTAACGCGGCGTCTTCGATTTGTGGCCACAGGGCCGTCAACGACGCGCTGAGCGCCGCTTCGTTCCCGCTGTTCAGACTTTGCTCCAGTCGGCGCACGGTCTGCATGCGATCCCAGATTCCACCCGAGGCAGCAGGACGGCGTTCCGTGTAAAGTCCAAGCAGTTGGTTTGGCGTGGCAGCACCCACACGGGCCAGACGCTCGGCCGCTTCGGCACGTGCCTTCCAGCCGATATTGGCGCGTAGATCTGCCTGCGCAAACGCCAAGGGTAGATTGCCCGTTGGAATATGCTCGCCAATCGCCTCGAACATACGGAAGGTCAGGGGGGTCAGGTCTGGCGGCCTGCGCAAGGGCGGCTCGCCTTCGAACAGATCAGGATCAAGAAAACGGGCTAAAAGCGCGTCCTCGAAATCCGAGATATACCCAAGCGCCCGGCCTGTTTCGAGCGTCAGGACAGCCGCTTCCCAATCTCCTGATCGCGCCAAACAGAAGACACGCGCGGTAAAGGTCGGGCTAAGGTCAGGCGAGTTTGTCAGGATCTCGCAAAAACGATCCTCGGATCCCAAAAGCAATGCGGTATCGAACCCACGGCGAAACACGCGGGGATTGGTGGTACCTGCCCGGTTCAAAAGCGCTTCGGCCTGATCCAACGCGCCAACAGACAGCAAACGATCGACCCGCGCCATAAACAGGCGGTCATCCCCAGTGCGGGCGCCTTTGGGTGGGTTCAGCTCGGCCAAAAGAAGTGTGTTCAGAAGCTCCTGCATTGCCGGGTAAAGATAAAGCGGCATCCCCGTGATCCGTCGCGCCAAATCGTCTGGGCGGGACAGTCCCCACAAATCGCGCGAAAATCCGGTGGTCGCGCTGGACAAAAGCCCTACCGCGTCCAGTACCGGGGTTTCCAGCAGGCTCATCGTGACCTTTGCAACAGATGCTCCGGTTGTCACGTCGGGTTCGTTCGGGTCCGGGGGCAGAACCGCGCTGTCAATGGATGGGGGGGGAAGGGCAACGCTGTCTGACAGCCAACCAATGGCCGACATGGGCGCGCCATGCGTCACCTGCGACTGCGCCGATCCAGCAAACTGGACAATAACCGCGCCTATAAACGCGGCTTTGTAGAGTTCTTTAATCGCCATTCAGCGTCACAGTGGTGCTTTGCGGCGCGCTCGGGGGCGACATGTCGCCCAGATAGGCATAGCCCGACAGCCCAATCACGCCCAGAATTGCCAGAAAGAACACAAGCTTGATCAAGCGGATCCGCATTGAGAGTCACCTATTTACTGCCTCGGTCTTCGTTTTCCTGATTTTATATATGGTATTTTCCCCAAGATCACGCCATTCAGGAAAGAAATATATATTTGGGCAAGTGGGCGCCGCTTTGGCATTTAGACTAAAGAAATCCATCGTCATGGTGGGCATGATGGGGGCGGGGAAAACCGCCGTCGGACAGGCGCTGGCCGCCCGTCTAGAGGTTCCGTTTCTGGACAGCGATGAAGAGATCGTGCGCGCGGCAAATATGTCGATCGCCGAGATCTTCGAACGCGACGGAGAAGCGTTTTTCCGCGACCGTGAGACCGAAGTGATCGGGAGATTGCTGGATGGAGAATGTGCCATCCTGTCGACCGGTGGCGGGGCCTTCATGGCAGAACGCAACCGTACCATGATCAGTGACCGCGGTGTCTCGCTTCTGCTGCGCGCGGATCTGGAACTGCTGTGGAACCGGGTGAAGCACAAAGACACGCGCCCGTTACTGCGCACCCCCGACCCTAAGGCGACTTTGACCGAAATTTACGAGGCCCGCGTACCTGTCTACGATCTGGCCGATCTGGCTGTGGACGCCCATCCTGACTATACCATCGCGCAGATGACTGAGGCGGTGATTGAGGTGTTGAAGACCCGCCCGGATGTGCTTGAGGAGATCCCCGAATGACTACCGTTCATGTCCCCTTGGATGACCGCGCCTATGACGTCCGCATTGCGCCGGGTTTAATCGCGCGTGCAGGGGCCGAAATCGCCCCTTTGCTGCCACGCCCAAAAGTCTGGATCGTGACCGAGGAAACGGTCGCGGGTCTGCATCTGGATGCATTGAAAGCGGGGCTGTCGACCGAGGGGATTGCCTCGGAAGCGCTAATCTTGCCTCCCGGGGAAAGCACCAAAAGCTGGCCCTATCTGATGCAGACCGTCGAATGGCTGCTGGAGCAAAAGGTCGAGCGCAAAGATGTGGTGCTGGCCTTTGGCGGCGGTGTGATCGGAGACCTCGTTGGCTTTGCCGCCGCGATCCTGCGCCGTGGCGTGCGCTTCGTGCAACTGCCGACATCCCTGCTGGCGCAGGTAGACAGTTCGGTCGGGGGCAAGACCGGGATCAACGCGCCACAAGGCAAGAACCTGATTGGAGCGTTCCACCAACCCTCGCTGGTACTGGCGGATATCGACGTGCTGGGCACGCTGAAGCCTCGTGATTTTCTGGCAGGATATGGCGAGGTCGTGAAATATGGCGGTCTGGGCGACGCGTCGTTCTTCGACTGGCTCGAAGTCAACGGGCCTGCGTTGGCGGCGGGTGACTTGGCGTTGCGCGAAGAAGCCGTGCGCTGGTCGGTTCAGATGAAGGCCGACATCGTGGTGCGCGACGAAACAGAACAGGGCGACCGCGCACTTCTGAACCTTGGCCATACGTTTGGTCACGCGCTTGAGGCCGCGACGGGCTATTCGGACCGTCTGCTGCATGGCGAAGGCGTTGCCATTGGCTGCGCGCTGGCGTTCGAAACCTCGGCCCGATTGGGGCTGATGAGCCAGGAAAGCCCCTCGCGTTTCCGCGAGCACTTGGCAGCGATGGGTATGAAGAAGGACATCCGCGACATTCCGGGCGATCTGCCGGATGCGGATGGTCTGATCGCGCTGATGGCACAGGACAAAAAGGTTGTGCAGGGCAAGCTACGCTTCATTCTGGCCCGGTCGATCGGAGACGCTTTCGTGGCCGATGACGTCGACATGGGCGTGGTCAAGGACGTGCTAACCGAGGCTTTGGCAGACGCCTAAGCCTCAAGTCACTTGCGTGCGTTGGCGATCACCATCAGCTCGCCCACGTTTTCGCGGGTGATATAGCCCAGCAGATGCCCCTCAGCGTCCAGAACCGCCACGGTTGGCGAGGTGCCCATCCGCTCCAAGATCATCTCGAGCCCGTCCGTCAGCGCGGCGGCCGGAACGCTTTTCATCACATCGCCAACACGGGTGTCCGCGGCCCCCTCGGCCATCGCATGAAACAGGGCTTCGCGCGTCAGGAACCCGGCCAGATGGCCCTCGCTGTCGAGCACTGGAAATTCGTGCTGCGTGGTGCGGATCAGCGTGGTTGCCGCAAGGGCGATGGGATCTTCGGGACGCAGGCTTTCGTATTCCGTGATCATCGCATCACGCGCCATCAGCTTGCGCGCCACGTCGCGCATGGCGACGTCCGCACTTTCACCACCAGCAGCGATAAAAATGAAACCAGCGATCAGCACCAGCATCAGGTTGCCGGACATCAAGCCCGTCAGCGCCATCAGGAAGGCCACCATCTGACCGGCCCCCGCCGCGATACGCGTTGCCCTCACACGATCGGTGAACATCGACAAGACCGCACGCAGCACGCGCCCGCCATCCATAGGGAAAGCCGGGACCATATTGAACACCGCCAGGATCAGGTTCAGCGTCGCCAGTTGCGAGGGCAGGGTGGACGGCGTGATCGCCATGCCGGTCAGTTGCTCGGTCTCGGTCGGGGCGCCAATCAATAGCGTCAGAACCGCCCAGATCACCACGTTCACGGCCGGTCCCGCCAAGGCCACCAAGATTTCCTGCCGTGGATTTTCAGGCATCCGCTCGAGCCGCGCCAGCCCGCCGATGGGCAGAAGCGTCACGTCGGGTGTACGAATGCCGAAGCGACGCGCCATCAGGGCGTGACCGAACTCGTGGGCCACGACACATGCGAAGAGAAGAAGAATAAAGACGATGGTCCAGAGCGCGGCCTCGGGTCCTTGTTCAGACCAGGTTGAGGCGCCAATGAAGGCCAGCAGCAGGAAAAACGTCACATGGACGCGCAACTGCGAGCCAAAGAGGCGCCCGATAGGAAATGACCATGACATCGTGCGCCTCCTTCTTTTGTGTTCGTTTTAGAACGGGATTTCGTCGTCGAAACCGCCGCCTGCCGGGGCCGGGCCGCCGCCACCTTGGCCACCACCACCAAAGCCACCGCCTTGGTTGCCGCCGCCGTAGCCACCTTGACCTCCGCCATAGCCGCCACCTTGACCGCCACCGCCTTGGCCACCGCTGCGACCATCCAGCATTGTCAGCGTGCCGTTAAACCCTTGTAGCACAACTTCGGTCGAATAGCGGTCATTGCCAGATTGGTCCTGCCACTTGCGGGTCTGCAGCTGGCCCTCGACATAAACTTTCGAGCCTTTGCGCAAGAATTGCTCGCACACGCGGACCAAACCTTCCGAGAACACGGACACGGTGTGCCATTCGGTTTTCTCGCGACGTTCGCCGGTGTTGCGGTCTTTCCAGGTTTCCGAGGTTGCAATGCGCAGGTTGCACACTTTGCCACCATTCTGGAAGGTCCGTACCTCGGGATCTGCACCCAGATTACCAATAAGCATGACCTTGTTAAGCGAACCTGCCATCCTGCGTCCTTTCGATTCTAAGTTGGGCCATATGGTTACACCATCTGACGGCGAGGGGAACGCGATTTCTATGCTGGGATTTCCTGAATGCGCTTCATTTCGCCCGATTGATCGCGCGACTCTTCCCAGCGGGACAACTAGCCCCTATATTGTCGCTGTATTCAAGTTGGGGGCGGAGCATTGCGCCAAAGAGTTTTCACAGTCGCCGGGCTAAGCATTATTGCAGCCCTTGCCATGGAAGCACCACGAAATATCGCTATGGCCGAAAGCCTGTTTGGCAGTTCGGGCGGTCGAAGTGCATTTAAGTCTCAGGTAAACGTTCTGGATTCCCGTGCCGCACAGCAATATTCGAACTCGATCAAGCTGACGCCAAACGCACCGAAAACGCCAACCAGCTATGGCATTCCCAGTTATTCGGGGAACTACAAAGGCCAATTCCTGCCCATCGCACAAGCGGCGGCGCGCCAACATGGCATCCCCGAGGATCTGTTCCTGCGACTGGTTCAGCAGGAAAGCGGCTGGAACCCCAAAGCGAAAAGCCATGCAGGCGCCATTGGGCTTGCGCAGCTGATGCCGTTTACCGCCCGAAAGCTTGGGGTCGACCCGTGGAACCCTTCGCAGAATTTGGAAGGCGGGGCGCGTTATCTGCGTCAGCAATATGACCGTTTCCGCTCATGGCGCCTTGCTTTGGCCGCTTATAACGCTGGCCCCGAGGCCGTGGCCAAATACAATGGCGTTCCGCCTTACAAGGAAACGCAGGGCTACGTGAAGGCCATTCTAGGTAGCTAAAGCGCGCGTCCTTCGGGTCCGGAATAGGCACGTTCGACCTTGGCGACGCGAAGATGATACTGTGCGTACCAGCGGGTCTGCCCCAGTTTCTGCGCCATCAGATGATCAACATCGGCTTTCCATGCCGAAATCGCAGCCTCGTCGCGCCAATAAGACACGGTGATCCCAACCCCAAACGCATCGCGCGTGCTCTCGACCCCGATATAGCCTTGCTGTGCCTGCGCCAGTTCGACAATCTTGTCGGCCATCTGTTCGTAACCTTGAACCGTCGAGGTGAGCTGATTGGTGAAAATCACCGCGTAATAGGGCGGTTCGGGCAAGGGGGCAAAACGGGTTTCGTCAAAAGACATGGGCGCATCCTTTCAAAGATACGCCCATGCATAATTCAATCGAAGTTGCGTGTCAGCTTTGCTGTTCAGACGTCTGACAGTTCTTTCTTGTGCAGCCATTCTGCGTGCTTGGGTGCGCGCTTGGTCTCGGACCATTCGTTCAGCATGTCCCACTTCACTTCGTCCATGCGCTTGAGCATGGCTTCTTCTTCGGGATCCGGGCAGGCCAGTTCGACGCGGTGTCCATTGGGGTCGAAGAAATAGATCGAATGGAAGATGGAGTGGTCGGTGACACCCAGAACATCGACGCCATTGGCTTCTAGATGTTCTTTGAATTCAATTAGTTCCGCGCGATCCTTCACCTTGAAGGCAATGTGCTGAACCCAAATCGGCGTGTTCGGGTCACGGCCCATTTCAGGCTTGGTGGGCAGTTCAAAGAATGCCAGCACATTCTCGTTCCCGGCATCGAGGAACACGTGCATGTAGGGATCCGGCTCGTGGGTCGAGGGGACGTGGTTTTCTGCGATGGCCAGAATGAAGTCCATTTTCAACATTTTACCGTACCATTCGACGGTCTCTTTCGCGTCCTTACAGCGGTATGCGACGTGGTGAATCTGTTCGATTTTCATGAGCGCTCCTCCTTTTGAACGAGGATATACACATCATTCATTTCATTTGCAACGTTTTATATGTGAAGTTTCTGATTGTGGGGCAGGGCGAAATTTATCCCCGCTTGCGGAAGGCCGAGGGTGTCTGCCCGGTTTGCTTCTGGAACGCGCGGGTAAAATATGCCGCTGAGGTAAACCCAAGAGAGGCCGCAATGTCTTTGATCGGCACGCGGGTTTCGATCAGTAGGCGCCGTGCTTCATATGTAACGCGGTCTTGCAAAATGGCAGACGCCGGGCGCCCGCAGGCATTATTGCATACGCGCGACAGGTGCGTGGGGGTGATGCCAAGATCTGCCGCATAGTCCCGCACGGTTTTCGAGCTGTGGAAGTCCTGTTCAACAAGAGCGGTGTATGCATTTACAAGTCGCTGACCGGTTTTGGGTTTTGCGTCATTATCATCAAGGGCTTCCACCTGACGATCCAGCCACACCGAGATCAGACCGGCATGGCACATCATGGCACGGGTGGCCCGTGACGTGCCTTTCTCCATCTCGCGTTGCAAGTTGTCGACAAGATTGCTGAGTTCGATCTGACGATCCGCGTCACGCAGACGTAAATGTACGGAATCGCCGGGAAGCCCCAGCTGCGCTTCGCTGTCCTGAGGGAACACGATGATCGTCCCAGAGACCTGCGTGCTCATCTCGAATCCGTGCATCGTGCCGGCAGGAAGATAGATACAGTTGTGCGGACCATAGCCCGAGGTCACACCATTTATGGTGATGCGACCCTGTCCACGGGTAAACCACAACAGGACCGGCGCCCCGTACGAGCGCATGGCCTCGGTGCGCCACCGACCACCAAGACCCAAACGGGCAATTGGAAGGGCACGAAACGAGGAATTCTGTGGATGTGTATCGGTCATTAGAACGCAATCTTCGTAGCCAGTAAAACAACTCTTACTGCCCAATCGCTAGCTTACTCTGTTCGACCTGTCTCATTATTTTTGACAGATTACAACTTTTCCACAGAGTCTTCCACAAGAATAGAATTGGGACTGTGGATAAGTTCGGAGGTCAGCGGTCTGCGCCTAAGGGAATCACTTGCCAGTTTCGCATCCGTTTGCGGAACCACGTGCGCTGACGTTTGGCATATTGCTGGCTTGCGATGATGGCCGCTTGGCGGGCTTCGTCCAGCGACATCTGGCCTTTCAAGTGGGCGATCAGTTCAGGCGCGCCGATGGCTTTCGAGGACGGCGCCTTGGGGTCCCACGTTGCAAGGTTCTGGCGGGCTTCGTCCAGCGCGCCTTCGTCCAACATGATGTCGAAACGCCGTTCGATCCGGTCGCGCAACCAGTCCCGCTCGGCGTCCAGATGGAAGGCGCGCGCAGACGAAAGGGGCAGAAGCGGCGGCGGGGTGTCATCCTGCCAACTGGCCAAACCGCGCCCGGTGGTGTGCTGAACCTCCCACGCGCGGGCGACACGGGCGGGGTTGCGTGTGTCGATGCGGGCCAACGTGTCCGGGTCCAGATCGGCCAGAAGGGCGGGCAATCCACCCTCGGCAAATCGCGCTTCGCCATCCTTGCGAATGGCGGGCGGGGTCAGGGGAATATCGGCCAGCCCTTCGGTCAACGCGGTAAGGTTCAACCCGGTGCCGCCCACGATGATCGGTCGTCGCGGACCTTCAAGGATCGGCGCAACCTCGCGCAGCCAATGGCCAACGGAATAGTCCTGATCCCCCGGAATATGCCCATACAGCAGATGCGGTGCGCGGGCCTCGTCCTCGGCTGACGGACGGGCCGTCACCACACGCCAGTTTTCAAAGACTTGAAGCGCATCGGCGTTCACAATCACCCCACCCGAGGCCTCGGCGATGGCCAACGCCAGCGCAGACTTACCCGAAGCCGTCGCCCCGACAATCAGAACAGGGTGGTCGCGACCAACCTGACGGGCCAGTTCCGGAATGCTGTCTTGCGCGGTCGACACGTGCTGTAGTCCTTACTTTTTTCGGCCCAACGGGCGGATCGCTCATTGATCATCCGGCCCTAATCGGTCAAATTGCCCGGCAACACAATCACGACAATCAGAGAGTGGCAACAGATGAGTGATCAGGCCCAGACAACGGCAGAGGGTGA
>CALJDH010000119.1 GCA_938023895.1 uncultured Aliiroseovarius sp. | reverse complement strand
ATGTACGAACCCGTCCACGGTTCGGCCCCGGATATTGCGGGCGAAGGCAAAGCCAACCCCTGTGCCTGTATCCTCAGCTTCGCGATGGCGCTGCGCTACAGCTTTGACATGGGTGCCGAAGCTGACCGTCTGGAAGCCGCTGTCGAGAAAGTACTGGCAGACGGTGTCCGCACCGGTGACCTGCTGAACGAAGAAGGCAAGACCCCGGTGTCGACCAGCGAAATGGGCGATGCCGTCATCGCCGCGCTGGACGCCAGCCTCTAAGTATCTTTCCCTTCGGCCTCAACCGGGGCCGAGGGGAACCCCCGCCGCGCGATGGCCTGATAATGGGCGACGCGTTCGGCGTGGTGCAGACTACGGTCTAACCAGCGCATCGCATCCGTATGCGCGAACACTTCCTGAAGATCATAGAGCCCCGCATGTTCGCCCAGCAAAAGCCCGCGGCGATGCTTGTCTTTGCGGTGCTTGACGATGTCATGCAACCGGGTCAGGCGTGCAGCCTCGCGCGGATCGAAATCGGTTTCGGTAAAGCGGCGCAACGTGGCCCCAAGCGCCAAGGTTGGGCGGCGTAGCACGTGATCTTCAAGCAACTCATTCACATGGGTGGTCTTGCTGGCGCGATTGATCAGGCGCGTCATGTGGTCCGTCTGGTGCAAAAGCGCCGAATAGGTGTCTTCTTCCACCTGATTGTCCCGTTCCGGGTGGATGTGGGACAGGAACTCGGACAGCTCATCCAACGCGCCCTGAAATGGGCCAAGGGCCGAAATCCCGCGATAGTCCGGCGGCGCATCCATTGCCTGCCCTAGCGCGCCAAACAGTCGCTTCGCGATCTTTTCACTGGCCCCCTGTGCGGCCACCAACGCCGCATCCGTGTCCTTCAGCAGGCTGCGATCAAGCGAGATCAGCTTGTCTTCCGCTTTCTCAGGCACCAATCGCGCAACCATCGCCGCAAACTTGGGCGTCACAGGCAGGAACGCCGCCGCACCGATCAGGTTGAACCCGGTGTGGAACACCAAAAGTGCGGTCAGGTTGTCAAAGCTTTGCGCCAAACTGTTGAGCATCGGGAGGATCAGCAGAAGCAGGGGGAAGGCGAACCCGGCCGTTACGCAGTTGAAGATCAGGTTGGCAATCGCCGTCTGCCGCATTGGCAGCGATCCCCCGACCGAGGCCAGAATAGCCGTGAAAGTGGTGCCGATGTTCATGCCGATCACAAGGGCTGCAGCCTGCACCAGCTCGATCGCGCCACCTTGTAGCAGCACCAGCGCCAGGGCCATCGCAGCACTGGAGGATTGCATGACGATGGTCATCACAAGCCCGACGCCGACCAGGAACAGAAGCCCTCCGATCCCGCTGCCGGGCAGGATGTCGGGCGTCACCGAGTCCTTGAAGCCTCCAAGCCCAGTCTGCATCATCTCAAGCCCGATGATCAGCAGGCACAACCCCGCAAGTCCGCGCCCGATCCGCTTCCACATGCCCTTGCCCAGCAGGTCCAGGAGGCTGGCGGGCAGAAGGAGCGCCATAGCAGCGATATCCAGATCCAGCTTGAAGCCGACCAGAGAGACCAGCCATCCGGTCGCCGTGGTGCCGATATTGGCGCCGTAGATGATGCCCAGCGCTTGCACCATCGTCAGAAGCCCCGCGCCGACAAATCCCACGGTCAACACGGTGGTCGCGCTTGAAGATTGGATGACGGCGGTGCCCAGCGCCCCGGTCAACACACCGCGCAGGGGTGTGGTAGTGAAGCGACCCAACATGCGGCGCAGATTCGATCCGGCAGCGTCGCGCAGTGCATTGGTCAGGATCTCCATCCCGACCAGGAACATTCCAACACCGCCAATGGCATAATAGACCTGCAAGGGCTTACCCCTTTTTGTTTCACTTTAGTCTGGCCCAATCGGCCTAAGTTCACAAGAAGCCGCGATAAGGTCTTTCCGTGTGGAAAACGCGCTTGCAAATCAGCCCAACGAGGTATAATTCACGCGCCACGGTCGGGCTGTAGCGCAGCCTGGTAGCGCACCTGCTTCGGGAGCAGGGGGTCGGAGGTTCGAATCCTCTCAGCCCGACCAAATACAAAGGCCCCTCACGGGGCCTTTTGTTATTTTAAGGTCTGCAGGCAGGGTATTACCCTGCCCCGACATTATTCAGCCGGCGCGTCCGAGAACGTCGCAACATAGGCGACGATATCTTCGGCACCCTTGCGCAGCTTCACGGCCATGTTCGGGCGTGCTTTCGGATCGTCCAGGAAGGTGCGGATAAAGCCAATCGGATCTTTCGTGTATTCGACCAGATTGTCGATGGTCCAAACCAGACCTGCGTCGCCCGCGCGGATCATGTCATCGGTGAACATCCCAACCGGAAGACGCTCGCTTCCGTAGCGATAGTCGGGTTCCGCCCCGGCGACGCGGCCAACGACACCATACAGGTTCGGGCCGGTGATGCCGCCTTTGACCAGCACCTCGCCTTCGGGACTGATGACAGCGTGACACGCCGAGCAACGATTATACATTTTTTCGCCCTTGGCCGGATCGCCTTCTGCACCCGCCAAACCGGGGAAGAGAAGCAGCGCTGCCAGTGCGGGATACAACTTGGTCATGTGAGAGCCTCATGTGGTGGATTCGCAATTTACCTAGCTGACCATGCGGAAGCGCAATTTGTCGCAGATCAAACGGCAGCATTTTTTTCATCGCAAGGTTGTTTGGGGCCACGGGCGCTCGCACATGCCTTTGCGGCAGGATTGTGGACGAATCCGCCGTTGTTTCAGGGTCCTCACCCGTGTCCTTTTCCGCCCTTCACACATTCCTGTATCAGAGCAATTCAACCTGATCCGAAGACCCCCGTTTAATCGCATAGCGCGTTTCAGCCCCTAAACCGCGCGGGCCAGCAGCGTGCGAATCGGTGCTCGACGGCGAATCCGCTTCCGAATTTGCCTTAATTCCTTGTGTTTCCAGCAATTCCGGGCGCATCAAGCACAGTTGGATAAAAGTTTCCGCATATCCTTGGCGGCGTTCACTCTCTCTTAACGGTGGAAACAAAAGCATTTTTCTTGCGCCATAATTGCGCCCCATTTCCGGCCTAAACAACTCTCAATTGCGTCTCAATTAGGCCCCGTTCTGGGTCACACTCGTTGAGATGTATATTAATGAGTCCCCGACCTCTTTTTACCCGAGGTCAGCCTGGTACCCCACTCTACCTAATGCCGAGGACCTCACCGTGCACGCTACGTCCAATGTTGTTGATATTCAGGCCAATGCCGCTTTTGTCATGCGCAAAGGGCTAAGCGATAGACTGCAATATCTTAGCGCGGAGTATCCACAGGTCGGCTTTGGTGTATCGCTGGAGACCAAGCGCGGGGATCATTACATGCTTGCCAATCCCAAGATGGCACTTCCTGCCGACAAAGCGGATGGCTTTCCGAAAGGCGAACAGGTCGCCAAACTGGAAGACGGCGAGCGCTTTCAGACCATTCAAGTCTTTGCAGATATCCCAGATGGGTACATCGGTCAGGCATCACACGAGATGCAGTTGATCCTGGATGTCATCGAACTGGTCGAGCTGATCGACACTCCATCGGCCCTGCCTGCAGGACAGCTACAAACGGAACCCGGTCTGAGGAATGTTTTAAACGGTACCGAGGGTTAAGCCATGGCGCGAAACATACATCTACTGGCAACAGGTAATGAAGCTCTGGACCCGCTGAACGATGCGTTTGGCGGGTTGAACGCGACTATTGACCAGCTGACAGCAATTGCAGACGCACGCAGTTCGGCCCGGTTGGCCAAGCTGAAATCGCGGATGGACGAATTCACGGCCAACGTGACCTTTGTCGGTCAGGTCAAGGCGGGCAAGTCATCGCTTGTGAACATCATGGCAGGACGCCCCGGTCTGCTGCCGTCGGACGTCAACCCGTGGACCTCGGTGGCGACCACCTTGCATGTGAACACACGGACGCCGGGTGACACCAAGGCGAAATTTACTTTCTTCGATCACGACGAATGGCAGAACCTGACCGCCGGCGGCGGCCGTCTGGGCGAACTGGCCCACCGTGCCGGTGCCGATGACGAAATGGACGACATCCGCAAACAGGTCGAAGATATGAAAGCCCGCTCGGAAGAGCGGTTGGGCAAGCATTTCGACCTGATCATGGGTCAAAGCCACTCGTATGATTATTTCGACGACTACCTGGTGCAGCGCTATGTCTGCATGGGCGACGAAGACGACCCGGATATCAGCGCCGATAGCGGGCGTTTCGCGGATGTGACCAAAACGGCCGAGCTGTATCTGGACATTCCGCAATATCCGATGGCGATCAACCTCAGCGACACGCCGGGTGTGAATGATACCTTCATGGTCCGTGAACAGATCACCCTGCGCAGCCTGCGCGGGTCCGAAGTCTGCGTGGTCGTGATGGCCGCGAGCCAAGCCCTGACCACGATGGATCTGGCGCTGATGCGCATGATCTCGCAGTTTGAGAACCGTCAGATCATCCTGTTCATCAACCGCATCGACGAGCTGCATGACCCGGTGCGCGAAGTGCCGGAAATCCGCGACCGCGTGACCGAGATGTTGAAGCAAAGCAGCATCAACACCGATGCGGGCGTGATCTTTGGCAGTGCCCTCTGGGCCGAAGCCGCGCTGACCGGCGACTCGGGCGTTCTGACCGATCACGCCGCGTCGTCGTTGAACAAGCTTTGTGTGGCTGCCGGTTTCGACAGCGAAAACATCGAGCTGGAACACATCTGGGCTCTGTCGGGTCTGCCCGACCTGCTTCTGTCGATCAACGAGCGGATCGCCGAAGGCGCTGGCGCACGCCTGTGCAACAAGGTCCGCAACCGCGCCCGCAACATGGCCAGCCAGATCCGCGCAACATCGGTTGCGAAGACGCTGACCGACACGGGCACGATGGTCTATGATCTGGACGGTAAGACGCCGGAAGACGCCATCCGCACCGTGGCCGCCGACTATGAACACCGCGCGACCGAGCTTACCGCCAAACTGCGCGACAAGGTGATGCAGCGTCTGGCGCGCACCGAAGAAAACTTCATCAAACGCGCCACCGAGTCGCTGATTGAGCATCTGGAACAGCATGGCGAAGACGGCACATGGCAATACGACCCCGCCGGGTTCCGTGCACTTCAGAAATCCGCCTATTTCAACTTCGCGCGTGCAATGCGCAAAGAGGTCGGCGCGCTCTATACTTCGGCAGCGCATGACATCGAAGCCGTGTATCGCAACATGCTTGGGCAACACCTGGGCGAGTTCTCGATCGAACCCCCGATCGTGCCCAATGTACCGCCCCCCCTGGCCATTGGCCGCACCATCGCGCTGGACCTGCAAAGCACATGGTGGCGCCGCTGGTGGCAGCGCCGTCGTGGCGTGGCCTCGTATGCGGCCGATTACACGCGACTGGTGGCATCCGAAGCCAGTTCGATCACCAAAGACATTGAAGAAAACCAGATCGCAGCGGTGTTGGAGAACGTCCGCGCCATGCTGGCAGAATTCATGATAGAGCAGCAGGAAACACTCCTGGGAATTTCGCAGTCGGCGCAGGCGCAAGTGGACGAGGAAGCCTTGAAAGCGGCTGGCCTTAAAGCTGCGAAGTCTCCAGATGAACTTTTGGGAGATATCCTAAAGGATCTTGGCACCGAGGCGGCCTGATAACATGAAAGATCACATTCCCCCCCGCATTGTCACAGCAGAGCAATGGAAACGTCTGAAGCGCTGGTCGCACCGTAAACCGGTTTTCGCCTTGATGGGCGAGTTCAGCGCCGGCAAGTCGACGCTTTTGAATTTCCTTTTGAAAAAGGAAACCCTGCCTACGCAGGTTACGGCAACGCAACTGCCACCCATCTGGTTCTCGTGGGGCAACAAGCCTGCCTATGTCCAGAATCTCGATGGCAGCCGCGAAACGATCGAGTTGGAAAAGATTGGCGAAGTCGGCGTTCAGGGCGCGCATTTTGTGCGTGTCTATCTGGAAGCCGATATCCTCGAGGCAGTGGATCTTATCGACACGCCCGGCATCTCGGACCCCAAGATTTCGGAAGATGTCTGGAGACGCGCGGTCGGGCAGGCCAATGGCGTGTTGTGGTGTACCCACTCGACCCAAGCCTGGCGCGAAACCGAGCGCGCGACGTGGGCCTCGCTGCCCAATCGCCTGCGCCAGAACTCGCTTCTGCTGGTGACGCGTGCCGATGCGCTGAATGAGACCGATCAGGCCAAAGTTCTACGCCGCATCAATCGTGAAACGGGCGACATGTTCCGCCGCACGATCATGATTTCCGCCCGCGATGCGATCATCGCGCGTGACAATGAAGAAAAGGCCCACCTGTGGGCCGGAAGCGGTGGCGGCAACCTGGTCGACAACTTCCTGACCATCACCGCCGATATCATGGCCGCACGCGCTGAAATGCTGGCGCGCTACCAGAAAGACGGCACCAGCGAAGAGCTGAGCACCAGCGCACTTCAGTTGGGTGGGGAAACCTCGACCCGTGTTTGGAGCCCGCCGGTCATGTCCGTCGCGGATGAGGTCGAACCTATTCCGATGGAAGGCAACGCCGGCAATGTTGTGCGGATCCGACCTGCCCGTCCACGCCGCGACACGCGGGGAAGTGGCTCGTCCGAGACCCGTCAGCGTATTGATGCGAACGAAGCAGACAAACTTCGAGCGCAGGTACAGACCGACAGCCATGAAGAACAGGATATGCAAGAGCTGAAGTCTGTCTTCCATCTTACGGAAAGTCTGGACGAGCAAGCCGTTGCAGAAGAAGTATTGTCCGAACCCTTAACTTTGGTGAACGATGCCCCTGAACACCAAGAGGACATCGCAGCCGATACAGCGGCCGATTTGGACGGTGACCAGATCGAGGCCGAAGGCGCGCAACTCGACGCACAAGATGACGTCTCGACCGATGAGGTCGAAGAACCCGCTCAGGACACGGAAGAGGATGATTCTGAACATCTGATCGCGTCGATTACCGGTCTGGTTTCCGACCGGGGAGAAGATTACGAAGATCACGTAGAAGAGGCCGACGCAGCGGTTACCGCTGAGACGATCGGCTTGGCTTCGAACCCGTCTATCTACAGCATTCCGGACTCCAAACCGCTAAGCGCGGCCGACGCCTGGGCCGAGCATTTGTCGACCGTCGGTGATTTCGACGATCCGGCCGAGTTGCATGAGGAATTCGTGAACTTCCTAGAGCATTTCGATAACCGTGCCCGCGACCATCATGCTCAGCACTCTGAAGGCACCCTGCAATCTCTCAGCGACACGGCAACTGACAGCGACACTGTCTGGCACGTGCTTTAAAACAAATGATACATAACACCACTTTGGCTGACGCGACTTTGTCTCTGGACGATGCGCTTTCAGCAGGCATGCAAACCGTTCCCAACTGCGTCGCGGCTGGGTATGTCGATATGCAAACCGGGTTTCTTCTGGGCATTCAGGGGCGTGATGACGCCAGCATCGCGGCGCTTGAAGCCATGTCGACCTCGATCGCCAATCTGATCTTGGGACGCGGCGTTCACGCCTTTGAACAGCTGCTCTCGGGTGATGGCACGGCGCAGGGTTCCGGCTTTGGAGAGATCGCAATCTGCGCAGGCAAGCGCCTGTATCTGCTGCTCAGGCGGCCAGATCAGCCGGATCATGTGATCTGCTATGTCTCGGATGACCTTGCAAATGTCGGGCTGGCACTGGCCAAGTCTGCCGCAAATATGAAACTGATCTCGGCTGCGGTGTGACAGATATGGCTGGAATTCAATCAGATACGCTTGATCGGCTTGAACGCATTGTGGACGACGCAAAAGCCCGTCGCGGGCAAAGCCGTTTGCTGAACCACGGCACGCCAGAAGCCCGCAGCATGGCGGCGCTTGATGTGGTGCGAACAACGTTTTTGCCCCGCATCATCCAGATCAGCAATGAGCAGGACGATGCAATTACGCTGGCCGTGAACAATGGCCGCGTGGCCGGCATGACCGAGGCCCTGATGGACGGCGTGCAGGCGACCCCGCCGGAAACCAGTGCCCAAAATGTAGCCCAGATCCTAAACATGGTTTGCTCTGGCTCTGGCATCCAGATACACAGCACACCACCCGAAGATGGCGATGACATCGTGGCAACCGGCTTGCAGTTGTCTGCTATTGACGCTGCCATCAGCGCGCTTGAACCCATGAGCGCGCCTCCGGCGCCGTCTGAGCCGTCAGGCCCCGAAACCATAGAGTCCATCGCCGAGCCCACCACGCCCGAGATCGCAGCGCCTGCCCCGGAAACCGCACTGTGTGCAGATGACGAAGTTGGCGACGGCATCGCCGCACAGTTTTACGCAAACGCGACGAAAGTCAGCGATCAACGGATTTTGGTCAGTCACGCGAACGCCACGGTTGCTGGTCCCGATGGCGTTCTGACGCAGAATCTGGACGCCGTGCAGCAGCTGATGGACGACCTGTTGGCCTGGGACGCCGACAGCGATCAGGCAGATTCAGGTCCTCAGTTGATAATCTTGCGGTCGCAGGCTCAGGAAATGCCCAGTTTGACCATCTGCCGCGACACAGAAGCAACAACCATGACAGCCCACCACACGCGTAGGTTGGGTTCAGTCGTACAATTATGGAAATCATTGACTTCGAACGTAAATTTTAGCTGAATATACAGATACACCCGCTTTCCACGTTGGAATTTGGGTCTGCAGTTTGCTTTGAATAACGAGTTGGAAAACAAATTATGGACGAGGGACGCCGACAGGATTTAGTTCGGATCGCCGAGCAGATGGTGCAAACGGCCAGCGATGAAGCGCAGCCGTTCATTGCGCGCATTCTCGCGGACCTAAAAGCATTGAAACCCGGCGTCGCGTTCGTCGGTCAAATCAAGGCGGGGAAGTCGCGCCTGATCAATGGTTTTACCGGGCAAGCGAACTTCCTGCCCTCGGATGTTAATCCTTGGACCACCGTCGTAACTGATATGCATTTCGGCCACCCGTCCGGACGCACCAACGGTGGGATCTTCCATTTCTTCGACAACGCCCAGTGGCAGACTCTTTTGTCCGAAGGGGACGAGATCCGCGACCTGCTGCCGGACGGAGAAGACAGCTATAAACGGCAAATCATCGAAGAACAGATCGAGGCGATGAAGACCCGGGCGAAGGCACGGCTTGGCGCACGCTATGAAGACCTGTTGGGCACGTCCCATGATCTGGAAGAGCTGACACAAGACGATCTGGCCCGCTATGTCAGCGCCGGCATCGATCCCGAGGATGCGCCAGAGCAAGCAGACACTGCATCGGCCCCCTACTACAGCGACCTTACCCGCAAAGCCGAAGTCTTTTTTGATCAGGGCCATTTCTCGTTCCCACTGACCGTAACCGACACCCCGGGCATCAATGATCCTCTGCTGATCCGGGAAGAGATCTCGCACCAGTATTTGCGCAACTCCGACTTCTTCGTCGTGGTTCTGTCCGCGCATCAGGCGCTGTCGCAGGCGGATCTGAAACTGTTCCGCCTGATGCAGGCGCTTGAGCTGGGGCAGATGGTGGTCTTTGTGAACCGGGTGGACGAACTGAACCGGGGCGTCGAAGACGCCGCTAGCGTTCATGCCGACGTGCGGGCTGGCCTAGAGCGCGCGTTGGACAGCAGCCGGATGACGGTGATGATGGGCAGCGCGCAATGGGCCCACTATGCGCTGACCGGGGACGCGACCGGCATTGACCATGACCAGATTCTGGCCTGGTTAAAGGCCCACCCTCAGAAAATGCAGCGTTTCCTTGAGGGCGTCGAACAGCTGAAACGGACCAAGCAGGATGGCGCGGCGGAAAGCGCTCTGCGTTTGGCCGCAATGATTGCCTCGGGCCTGCCCGATCTGCGCACCCACGTCATACGAGAGATGTCGATCGGGCCCCGCAGCGAACGCATTCACATCGCGGCACAGCATCTGCGCAACTTCGCCAACAGCGAATTGGAACGCCGCCGGGTGCATTTGAAGATCGTCGACGACGAAACGGCGGACGCCCATTTCGCACAGTCCGAAGACAAAACACGCGCGCAGCTAAGCCAGCTTGTGTTCGACACCAAGGATCGCCTGGCCACCGACGCCGGGCAAGACATGGGTGTTTTGCGACAAGAGCTCGAGGGCATCGTCAGGTCCGTGGTCTCGAACGTGGTACAGGGGGAAAACGGTGTGTCGCCATTGCTTAGCACTGGCGGCGCGACCGAGCTGGACTTTGGTGAGTTGCGTCAAATCATGCGCGAGCGGCTTCTGGATGCAGCCCATGCCCAGCGCCAGAAAATGCTGAACGAGCTGTTCGCCTTGGACATGCAGTCAAACGCGGCTCTGGCACAAAGCGGTGCGGACACTGCCGACACCCCGCTGAATGTGGATGCCAGCGCACTCCGGTGGTACCGCCCGGACACCAGCGTCCTGACCCGCGGCATCACGGTCGAACTGCGCGTCTCGTGGTTGGCGCGTCTGTTGAAACAGCAATCTGTCGTTGCCCGCGGCGAACAAATGATCACGCACGAGTTCCTGTCCATCGCGAATGATCTTGTGAACCAGTTCCACTCGGATCTGACAAGCCGACTGAACACGGTGATGGAGCATCATTTGGCCGTGCTTGCGACCCGATTTGAAGAGCTGGACAAGACCCAAACCGCATCGCGACCGGATGCACACGCCGCCTTGGAAAATGCCAAGAGGCTTGCAAATGAGTTGGAAGAGTTGTTCGAAGAGGGTATCGAACCTGAACAGCGACTCGAGGCGGTAACGTGATCAACTTTCCAGAAACAGATTCGGTTCTTGGGCAACTGAAGGCGTTTCTCTCGAAAACCGAGGCTGCGCCACGCTCGGCCCCGTTGGATGCCATGCGCACTTTGGCACAGAGCCACATCGACCAGTTGACCAGTGCCGTGGCCATCGGCTTTGCAGGCGAATTCGGGGCAGGTAAATCCAGTCTGGCAAATATGCTGGCCGGCACCGACATCCTGCCGACGGGTCCACAACACTTGAAGCTGCCCTTGGTGATCGTGCAATACGCCGCAGAACCCGAGACCACGGTGGGCTGGTGGGACAAAGCCCCAGAGAGCTTTCCGGGCATTGATCTGGAAAAAGCGGCCAAGCACGCACCCGAGTTCATCTCGATCGGACTGCCTGCCGAAGCGCTGCAAGAACTCGTCCTGTTCGACCTTCCCGGCGCGGGCGCGCTGGATGAAAGCTATAAGCAGACGCTGGAACTTTTGAAATTCGTCGATTGCGCGATCTGGTGCACCAACGGCACAAACGCCTGGCGTGAAACGGAACGGTTCCTATGGTCGCATGTCGCCAAGGACCTTCAGGAAAACAGCTTGCTAGCCGTGACCCATACGGACCTGCCAGCGGTGCACGAGTCCCTACCACGCTTGGTGCCGCATCTGGAACGCGACAGCGAAGGCATGTTTCAGGCCGTTGTACCCATCGGCACGCCCGTCGCTGTTCAGGCGATGGCGCAAGAGCCGGAACCTGATTTCGCGCTTTGGTCCGAATGTGGCGGCGAGGATCTGGCACAGCATGTGTTGGGTTTGGCCGCGAACCGCAAGACGCGCGATCTTGAGAAGGCAAAGGCAGATCTTGAGACAACGCTCACCCCGGCATTGGCGGCTTTGGGTGTTGCCGAAGAACCCGCCGAAACTGACTTGAAAGAAGCAGCTGCGGCCGTCGCTGCGGCAGCGGCAGCAGCGGAAGCCCCTGCGGCTGAACCTGAGCCAGAAGAAACCGATCTGGAAAACCCGCTGCTGGATGATTGGAAAGCCGCACTGCGCGCACTGCTGACGGAATTGCGCAACACTCCGGACCTTAACATCACGGACTTGCTGCAAAGGTGTCAGGAGCTCGTCGACGACTTCACCGAGAATTTGGAATCGGACCGCATTGACCCCGCTGCCGATTGGGTCGTGGGCGAGTTCGAGAACGCCTCGGATTTACTGACATTGATGCAGTTCGAAGACACGCCACACGCAACCGAGACAGTCTTGAATGTCATGACCCAGCTCAGTGACAACCTGTCCTGGGCTGGAACACGGCCCAAAGACAGCTAATCGCTGTTTTTAACCAAGTTATCCACAGAATCGCGTCAACTTCTGGCGGAATCGCCCAAGCTGCCGCATTTGTGAATTTCTGAAGATCAGCCCAACTTCCAAGGATTCTGCACTTACTTTCGAACCAGCGTCGCGTGCATCTTCTTTGTTTTAGCAACAAAGAGGCTACATCACCTATTTTGTCGCCTCGAGTCATAGCGAAGCCATGCACCCGCCACAGTTTGGTCTCAATTCCTAAGTCTAACTTCGATGGCATCGGTGGTTGAATTTACCTTGATAAATTGACCCACCGGTTGGGAATTCCCACTGCCAGGAAAAGAGACGCAGGTAAGACTAGATGAGCCACAATCAGGCATCGGGGCAAGAAATGGATACCCCCCAGATCGCAGCGTTGCAGCCGGGTGAAAAACTGCTGCGCGATCAGTACGAGATCCTTCGTTTTCTGAACAACGGTGGCTTTGGCATCACCTATCTGGCGCGCGATAGTCTGGACCGCAATGTCGTCATCAAAGAATGCTTTCCGGGCGCGTTGTGCCGCCGCGTCGGCAACAATGTCGAGGCCTCGGACCCCGCCTATGAAGAAGATCTAAGGTCGATTATCGGGCTGTTCATTCAGGAAGCCCGAAATCACGCACGTCTGGTTCACCCGAACATCGTGAACGTGCATCAGGTGTTTGAAGACAACCAAACCGCTTATATCGCGATGGACCTGATCAACGGCGGCGATCTGCTTGATTACGTTCAAGATAAACGCAATGACGTGACGCCGGACTTCATCGTGAAAGTCACGGAAAAGATGCTGTCGGCGGTGTCGTTCATTCATGACAACGGGATGCTGCATCGCGATATTTCGCCCGATAACATCCTGATTGATGAAGACGGCCAGCCGGTTCTGATCGACTTCGGTGCGGCGCGCGAACGGGCGGCAAATCGCTCGGCAGCTTTGTTGACACTGCGGGTGATCAAAGACGGATATTCTCCGCATGAATTCTACGCGCGTGGCGCAGATCATGATGCGACCAGCGACCTCTATGTCTTGGCGGCCACGCTGTACCACGCCATTTGTGGTGAACGTCCGATCGACGGAAAGACGCGCCTGGATGCATTCAATGCAGGCGAAAAAGACCCGTATGTCCCGCTGTCAGGCCGCTTCGAGGGCTATCCTGACGGCTTCCTCAGCGCCTTGGACAAGGCGATGGAAGTGCACATCGTTAACCGTCCGCAATCGGCGTTGGAATGGCTGCGCATGTTCCGTGGGCCGACCGTCGTGTTCGAGGAATTCGGCTATCGCCCGAGCTCGGTGATCGTGGCGCTTGAGCGTCCGGAAGAGCCCAATGCGGACAAAGAGAACGCCGAGGCGATCGTCACCGCGCTGTTGTCCAGCAACGATGACGTGGCAACGACCGCACAGTCAGAAGGACTTACACAGGCACAACCCAAAAGCGATCCTGCGGTCACGGTTGTCAAAAGCAGCTCGGGTGGTGGCGGCAAGGCGATTGCAGGCGTCATCGCGCTTCTGGTCCTTGGCGCTGGTGGGTATTTCGCCTTCAGCGGCTCGGACGAGGCTGACACCCCGGCACCGGTCGAAGTGGCTGCTGTCACTCCGACTCCTGTGACGCCGGAACCCGAACCCGCGGCAGAACCAGAAGCTGAACCCGTTACAGCGGCCGCTCCTGTTACCGCTACGGCGCCTGTTGCTACGGAAGAGCCCGCCACTGCGGAAACTGCGACCACCGAGGCACCCGCCCCGGAAACCGTCCCCGCACCCGCCCCTGTCGCGGCTGCGGATCTGATCCCGCAGCAAGTAGCCTACGGTCACTGGGACGTTGAAATTCCCTTCGCCACCAGCACACGTCGCCTGTCCACCGGCAGCGCCGTCGCGATCACTGGCGTTGATCCCAAACGCGACATGTCGATCATCGGCGACTGGGTCAACCGCGGGGCTGTGATCTATACCATCAATGGCGAAACCGTTACCGACAGCGCCAGCTTTGTCACCCGTATTCTGGACGATGTGACTGTTGACCCTGACGGCTATATCCGTGTCGCCGCGCGGTATCGTGCAAACAGCAACGCGCGTCCGTTGAACGGCTTGCTGGCCCTGCCTGCGATCCGCTTCTTCGGGCTTGAAAACGGCGTAACTTTGACCGCGCATAATGCCGATAACGGCAACTGGGCTGTACACGTCACCCGTTTGCCGGCGGACTATGCAGACGGTCTGCGCGTCGGCGACATTTTGTTGTCTGAAGACACGACCGGTCAGCAGATCAACGCCATCGAAAGCCTTGATCGCGCACTTGAAACCCTTGTCGCCGATGGCGTGTCCCAAGCACGCCTGACCGTTCTGCGTAACGGCGCCGAGGCTCAGGTCACCATGCAACTTGCAGGGAGATCCTGACACGACCCAATGAACTGACTGCCAGAAAGTGTTCTCTGTGGGCCAGTCCGGCCCGGGCGGGTGTTGGCCCCGCCGCAGACATTAGCAAGTAACCGAGTATCCACATCAAATTCTGTCTGGGCGCACGGCCTGACCGGAATGATACGTCATGAACCAAGGCCGTCGTCTTGGCGAAGAGAGTGAAAGGTGAAGTTGCCATGTTCAAATACAAAAGCCCGCTCAGCCGGCTGCTTGAAGGTAGCGCTAAACACGCGAATAAGGACGATTCCCACGAGGATGATCGCGACGAAGCCGCGGAAGAGCCGATTGCGGACCTGAACGCCCTTCGACAAGCTCTGGCCGGTGGCAATCAGACCACCGAAGTCGAGCCCGAGGCCGAGATCGAAGACGTCGCGGAAGAGCTGGTGGCCGAAGAGGTCCAGATCGATGAAGTCCGCGCCGAAGACATCGCGCCGCTTGAGGTCGAAGACATCCCCGTGAACGAAGCAATCAGCGCGTCCGAGGATGACGCCGCAGATGCGATCGTAAGCACAATTCTGGCCGAAGATCTGCCCGGGCGGACACCCGGCATTTCGCTGACGGAAACGCCGGACGTTGCAGAAGTCCCGCAGGTCGAAGACACCTTCGATGCCGCTCCAGAACTGGAACCAGCTGCCGCCCCTGCCCCCGCGTCCGACCGCAGCGAGCGTGTCAAAACCACTTTCCTTGGCTTTGAGCGCCCCGACGCACACGTGCAGGACAGCATGGAGGCCGCTCCGGTATCGAAGAAGGTGGTCGAGCAGAACACCTTCCCCGTCGGCTGGCTGGTCGTCACTCAAGGCCCGGGTCGCGGCACCAGCTTCACGCTGGTCGCAGGCCTGGCACAGATCGGCCGCAATGATGATCAGGCGGTTCAGCTAGACTTTGGCGACAACGGCATTTCGCGTGCTGGACACGCGGTCGTGGCATACAACGTCGAGGATCGGACCTGCTATCTGGGTCACGGCGGAAAAGCTAATCTGGTACGTCTGAATGGCGGCCCGGTTCTTAGCACGGTTCCCCTGACAAATGGCGATATGATCCGCATCAGCGACACCACCCTGCGGTTTGTGTCGTTCTGCGATGACGGCTTCGACTGGCAGGACAGCTAAGCATGTTGGCCAACCCGGCATATGACATCGCCCTTGTGGCGGATCAGGGCAAGCGGGATGCCCAAGAAGACGCAATTGCTGCGCGTTTCTTCGATGCGCTTGATTCCGGGTACGTCGTCGTGGCGGACGGCATGGGGGGCCATGATGCCGGGGATGTCGCCTCGGGTCTTGTAAAGACCACATGGCAGACGGAACTTGATAGCCTGTTGGAAAATGGCGGGTGCGATGCTGATCAGGTCACAGAGAACCTGACACAGATAGCACTGCGCGCCAACGATGCCGTTGCCGCCTATCTGGAAGAGAACGAATCCGAGCTTCGGATGGGCTCGACCCTTTTGGGTGTGCTGTTGCGCGGCAAGCATTTGAACTGGGTTTCGGTCGGGGATTCACCGCTCTACCTGTGCCGTAACGGCTTCATGATGCAGATCAACGAAGACCACTCGATGGCTCCGATGATCGACGCGCAGGTTTCCGATGGGACTTTGTCCGAGGAAGAGGCCCGCACCCACCCCGACCGCAATCAGTTGACCTCGGTGATCATGGGCGCACCTGTGCCCAAGCTGGACTGCCCTGACTTGCCGGTGGAACTGGCCCAAGGCGACGTGATTTTAGCGGCCAGTGATGGACTTCAGTATCTGGACGATGAGCAGATCCAAACCCTTGCAAACACCTATAAGGATCACCCCGCACGCGACCTTGCCGTAGCTCTTGTTCAGGCTTTGCGCGCCAAAGCCCATCCCGATCAGGACAACATCACGATCGCCGTGATCAAACCCCTAAACATCTGAAACCACGCTTCTAACTAAGGACCCACAGGAAATATGAGAAACCTCTTCTTCGCATCCGGTCTGGCCCTGACTGCAATGACTGGTTCCGCCTTCGCTCAAGAGGCTTGTTCGAATTATGTGGTCGAACGCGGCGACAGCCTGCGCCAGATCTCTTTACGCGTATTCGGCAGTACAGATTTCCGGCAGATTTATAATGCAAACAAGGATGCGATCGGGAAGGACCCCAACATCATTCGCATTGGCATGGCCCTGAGAATCCCCTGCCCGGCATCGCGCTCGGCATCGGATGCTGCCACCATCACGGAAGCCGAGAAGATGGCGCGTGACATGTCGGCCGAGCTGATTGCCGAAGCCGAGGCCCGCGCCCTGGCCGCCATTACTGAAGCACAGAAAGCCACCGCCGAGGCCGTGGCCGCTGCAAAAGCAGAAGCAGAGATCGCCATCGAAGCTGCGCGCGCTGAAGGGGCCGCATTGATCCGCAAGGCCGCAAAGCCCGACGCCTCTTCGGTGGATGAACGCCAAATCCTGCTGATCACCGGTGGCAACTATGCCCCCTTCACCGACGAGGCCCTGCCCAACCGCGGGCTATACACCAAACTGGTGGAAACCGCGTTTCTGCGCGCCGCCCCCGAGCAGGCCTACAAGATCCAGTTCGTGAACGACTGGAGCTCGCATCTGGACCTTCTGATGCCGACCCTTGCGTTCGACGGCACCTTCCCGTGGTCACGCCCCCATTGTGAAGAAGCCGAGGGCCTCTCGGAGAGCGACCGCAAGCGCTGCGAGACCTACAACTTCTCAAACCCGTTCTACGAGGTGGTCGACACCTATTTCGCGCGCAATGGCTCGGGCTATGAAACCGCCATGAGCCACGCTGACTTCGCGGGCACCACGATTTGCCGTCCCGAAGGATGGTCGCTGACACATATGGACGCCGTAGGCCTGTATGAGCCCGCGATCACCCTGTTCCGTCCCACTGAACCCGACGCCTGTTTCGACGCTGTTGCCAACGGGACTGTCGACATCGTCGCGATCGAAGCGCACCTCGCCGTCGAAGCCATCAGCCGCCTTGGGTACACCGACGAGATTATCGAGAACCCCAATCTGGCGGCGATCAAGGGTCTGAACGTGATGACCCACGTGGACAATCCCGACGGGGAAGCCGTTCTCGAGATTCTGAACCGGGGTCTGGAAGTCATGCAGCAATCTGGCGAATGGCGGGACATCGTGTCCACCGCTTTGCGCCATCAAATGGAAAATAGCTAAGGCCAAGCAAGGCCAATAAGAGTACCTGGAGGATAGGAAATGTTTAAACAAACTGCGAAAAAGCTCGCAATCGCGACAACCGCTACCGTAGCCCTGTCGGCTGGCGCGGCAAGCGCTCAGCAGGCCTGTACCAACTATACCGTCGCCGACGGTGATACGCTGGCAACAATCGCCATCACTGCTTATGGCACCTCGAACTATCAGCAGATCTTCAACGCCAACCGCAACATCGTCAGCAACCCCAACGACCTGGAACAGGGTCTGGTGCTGGTCCTGCCCTGTGAGGATGGCAGCCTGCCCGACGGTCGTTCGGCACAGGAAGTGATCGCAGCTGAGGAAGACCGTTTCCAGAACACCCGCCGTTCGAACGCCTACGAACCCCCCATCCGTCTGGTAACCGGCAACGGTTGGGCGCCCTTCACGGACGAATCGCTGAACGGCGGCGGTTTCATGACCCGTATCGCCACCACCAGCCTGCACCGTGCTGGCAACTCGCGCGACTACTCGGTCAGCTTCGTGGATGACTGGGGTGCACACCTCAGCACGCTGCTGCC
>CALJDH010000118.1 GCA_938023895.1 uncultured Aliiroseovarius sp. | reverse complement strand
TCTGCAGCGAAATGACGGCGTTCGATCCCCGAGCGGGTGCGAATCCATTCGTCCGACGTGTCTACGATGTCTTCGAAATACGAGTTCGGAACCACGCGTTCGGGCAGATAGTGCCCGACGCCTTTGACCACGGCGCGAAGTGTCATTCTGGCTGCTCACCTTCCGTTTTTTGTTTTTTCTGATCTTGGCTTGACGCACCGGCAGATGCAACCCGAGCGGCAAGCTTCTGATTGAAGCCACTTTCTGCCAGGCGGAAGGCTAGTTTCACGGCGGCGGACATGCCCGTCGCGTCTGCCGAGCCGTGGCTTTTGACCACGGTGCCGTTCAGGCCAAGGAAAACGCCGCCATTGTTGCGGCGCGGGTCCACACGTTTGCTGAGACGTCGTAGAGAGGTCAGCGACAGCAGGGCCGACAGCTTGGACAGTAGCGTCGCGTTGAAGGCATCGCGCAAAAGACCCGAGACGAGGCTTGCTGTGCCCTCGGCGGTTTTCAATGCGACGTTGCCGGTGAAGCCATCAGTGACAATCACGTCCACGCGGTCCGAGGGGATGTCGCCACCTTCGACGAAACCGACATAGTCGATATTGGCGCGATCTGCGGCCTCTGCGATCAGTTCATTGGCGCTTTTCAGCTCGGGACGGCCTTTATGTTCTTCGGTGCCGACATTCAGAAGGCCAACGCGAGGGCGGGCAAGGCCCAGCCCGTTGCGCGCATAGGACGCGCCCATCATCGCATATTGTAGAAGGTCGGTGTCATCGGCCCGGATATCCGCACCCACATCCAGCATCACGTTGAAGCCTTCAGGGTTGCGCGACGGCCATAGGCAGGCAATCGCCGGACGGTTTACGCCGGGCAGCTTGCGCAGGCGGACCATCGACAGAAGCATCAAAGCGCCGGTGTTGCCGCAACTGACGGCCACGTCGGCCTCGCCGTTGCGCACGGCATCAATGGTTGACCACATCGAGGTGTTTTGACCGTTGCGCATCACAAAGCTGGGCTTGGCGTCCATGGTCACAACTTCGTCGGCATGACGAATGTCACAGACCTCGGCCAGATCCTTGGTCCGTGCGACCAGTTTTTCCAGTTCGGGTTTATTGCCATGCAGAATGAACCCGATATTCGGGTTCTTGTCTGCAGACAGCGCAAGACCGGCAACCACGGCTGCCGGTCCAAGATCTCCGCCCATGGCGTCGACCGATACGATAGTGCGTTTGGGGGCGTTCATTGTCATTCTTTATCCCATGCTCGGGGATTTTCTGACATGCCCACCCGCGCGGGGCAAGTGCCTTACGCCGCGTCCTCGTCGTCCAGGTCGATTTCGTCGGCCATTGCAACAACTTCGCGGTCGTCATAGTGGCCGCAGGACGGGCACACGTGGTGGGGGCGCTTCAGCTCGCCGCAGTTCGAACATTCGTTCGGGTTCGCAGCAACCAGAGCGTCATGTGCGCGGCGATTGTTGCGGCGCGACTTGGATACTTTGTTCTGTTGGACGGCCATGGTCTCAACCTTCGATTTTGGGGGCGCATGCCCGGTGAATTCTTTAGGCTTCGGCGAAGCCTGCTTATCCTCGTGTCTGAGTCTGGCGCCTCATACGCTGTTTGCGGGGCGCTGTCCAACCCATCTTGTGGAAGAAGCCGGGAAAATACTGGGATTCTTCTTTCTTGCAAGTGCAGATTGGGCCGATTTCGCTGAAAACTGCGGTTTTTCGGGGGTATTTCCGCGAGATACGCCCCAATCGGCTTATTTGCCGTCGTCGTCCGAGTCGCTTTTGCCCGCCAGTTGATCGCGCAGGGCTGACAGTCCTGCAAACGGCCTTGCGTCCTCATCGCTCATCGGGGCCACGCCGGGGGCAGCAAAGTTGGTCTGGTCCAGTTCGGCCCCGTCGGCACGCGGAAACAGCGGCAATGCCAGCGCAAGGGATTCGGTCAACACCTCGCCCAGATCAATCTCGGTCCCGAGTTGCTCAAGCGTTTCATCGTCTGGCATCTCGACCTCGTCACCGGCCTCTAGCTCCGGAAGATCACGCACCCAGCGGCGGCTGACGGGTTCCTCGATCCGCGTGGTGACGGGATCAAGTGTCACCACACATTCTTGAACCACGGTCGCGCCCAGTTGCGCTTTCAGCTGCCAATCCCTTTTGCCGCGTGCCATCAACGCGCCCTTGAACCGGACCTTGCGCAGGGCTGGCAGACCCAGATCGGCGGCAATGGCTTTGCACTCCGCAGCCGTCGGGATCAGCTCGAACGGGGTTTCGACGCCGGTCGACAGATCGGCCACACGCAGGACGTGCTGATACACGGGCGTGTCTTGGCCTGTGTTGGGCGTATCGGTGCTCATGGCGGCGTCTCCTGTCGTTGGTGCGATCGGTATATGGTGGGATTCCCCACCACCGAGATACAAGATCGGTTTCGTTTCTTGAACCAAAGCCGTTCCTGAGATAAGCCGATACCCAGAAGCAAGGGAAGAACGCAAGGGGAGCATATGTCTTATCTTTCGGATAGGGTGAAACGCGTCGGCCAAGTCACTGTCGCCATCACGCTTGCCATCGCCTTGACGGCCTGTTCCGCAACCTACCGCAATCACGGCTATATGCCGGTGAAAGAAGACGTCGATCTTCTGGTGGTTGGCAAAGATACCCGCGAATCCGTGACCGAGGCGATCGGTAAGCCCGGAACGCAGGGGCTTCTCTCCGACAGTGGTTATTATTATGTCCGCTCGCGCTTCGAGCACTACCTGTATAATGCCCCGAAAGAGATCGACCGCGAAGTTCTTGCGATCAGCTTCGATGGGAAAGGGCGCGTCGAGAATATCGAGCGCTTTGGCCTTGAAGACGGGCGCGTCATTGTGCTTGAGCGCCGCGTAACCGCCAGCAACATCAAGGGCGTCAGCTTCCTTCGCCAACTGTTTGGTTCGTTTGGTCGAATCGATCTGGCCGAGCAGCTGGGCAGACGCTGAGTTTTCTTAAAGCCTTGTAAATTGGCGTCGGTCTTCCGGCGCCTTTTTCATTTCCGGGGCAAAGTGTGCAGCTTTCGCTTTCACGCCGTCACCACTCTGTCATATCTTGGTGGCAGAAGGGCGCATGCGCATATGACGCAAAGGCATTCGCGTAAGCCAAGCGGAGGCACCACATGCCGATTGGGACGATACCCCGTTATCAAGCGCGGTTTGATAAGACACAGGCCGATGTTTTGGCTGCCCAAGCGCTGCGTCACAGGTGTTTTCGTGGTGGTGAGGGGCTGGACGCCGATCCCTTTGACGACATTTGTCGCCACATGCTGGTCGAGGAAGTCGCCACCGGAAATCTGGTCGCCTGCCTTCGCTTGATGCCCTTTCAGGATGGCACATCCATCGGTGACAGCTACTCTGCCCAGTTCTACGAGCTGTCGGCCCTGCGAGACTACGATAGTCCGATGATCGAGATGGGCCGCTTCTGTATCGACCCAGATGCCCAAGACGGTGCGGATATCTTGCGCGTCGCGTGGGGGGCGATGACCCGCTATGTGGATCAGGAAAACATCGGGCTGTTGTTCGGCTGTTCGTCTTTTCAGGGCACGGACGAGGCCCGCTATCTGGACACATTCGCCCTTCTACGGGATCGCCATATCGCGCCCAAACGCTGGCTGCCGCGTGTCAAAGCCCCCAAGGTGTTTCGCTTTGCGCAACGTCTGCGCCGCACCCCAGACGCCAAACGCGCCATGTTGGGATTGCCGCCGCTTCTGCGCACTTATCTGATGATGGGCGGCTGGGTCTCGGACCACGCTGTTGTCGATCACGACCTGAACACGCTGCACGTCTTTACCGGGGTCGAGATCGCCTCGGTCCCGCCTGCTCGCGCACGACTTTTGCGCGCGGTTGCTGCGCCCGCTTGACCAGACCGGCGCAAGCCCGTAACCCGGCCCCATGGCACGTGTACCCCTTTTGCAGATGAACGATATCGCCCTGACCTTCGGCGGCGATCCTATCTTTGATGGCTTGGACCTTGTGGTGCAGCCTGGCGACCGCGTTGCGCTGGTTGGGCGCAACGGATCGGGCAAGTCGACCCTGATGAAGATCATGGCAGGGATGGTCGAGCCCGACACCGGCACCCGCGTTCTGTCGCCGGGTGTCTCGGTCGGATATATGGACCAGCATCCAGACCTGTCCGCTTTTGAAACACTGGGCGAGTTCGCAGCCTCGGGCCTTGAACCGGGCCATGACTATCTGGTCGAGCGTGTCGCCGAAGGGCTGAAAATGAAGCTCGACACGCCGGTTGCCACGGCCTCGGGCGGGGAGCGTCGCCGCGCCGCGCTGGCCAAGCTGCTGGCCGAAGCGCCCGAACTGATGCTGCTGGA
>CALJDH010000117.1 GCA_938023895.1 uncultured Aliiroseovarius sp. | reverse complement strand
GGCCCGCCTGCCGCAGTCTATCTTCTGTCCCGCAAGCTGGACAAAACCACCTTCCAGTCCACGACCGTCATCGTGTTCTGGGCGATCAATTTGCTGAAGTTTGTCCCCTATTTCGCCTTGGGGATCTTCACATGGCAAACGGCAAAGGCTGATCTTTTGCTGATCCCCTTTGCCGTGCTGGGCGTCTGGATCGGGGTGCATTTACACCACAAGATGTCCGAGCGCCTGTTCTTCGGCTTCACCTATCTGTTCCTGATCCTGACCGGAACGAAACTGATCTGGGAAGGCTTGACTTAAACCGGATCGCCCAACCGCGCCGGGGTCAGCTCTTCATCCAGCTGCTCGTAGCCCTGCCCGGCGGCGACCAGACAGGTCATGCCATTCGGCATCGTGACGGTGATCGTCCATGTGCCGGTCTTATCCGAGGCGAAGACCTCGACCACCTGCCGGTCACCGGCAAGTCCGATGGATTGTCGCGTTTCGCCATAGCTCTCGACCAGGCGTTGCATCACTTGAGCACGCTCGGCGCATTTGGCAGCGCCCTGCGCCTGCAATTGTCCGGCTGACAGAAGGATCGCGCCGACACCAAGTCCAAGGGCCAGAATGTCCTGTTTCATGGATCTGTCCTTTCAGTTGGGCCGCTCTGCCGGGCCTACCGGCGTACCGGCGGCATCAGGGCCGTGTTCACTCTGGTGCCGATCTGCATCCCATTGCATCAGTGGCCAACCGTGGGCCCTCCCGTCATTCGGCATCTCTGTGAAAAGCCTGCGCCCATGGGCCAAAGAACTGGTTAACGCGCCGCGCCTGCGTCGGCGCAACCATGAACCTTACGTAAAATTTCTGCATTGCGGCAAAGTTTGCCTTGCGAATTGGTGCGCAAATGTGATCCCTTGCGCAACAATATTGCGGAGACACAGAATCATGACCACACGCCCCTATCGTTCCGTCCTCTACATCCCCGGCTCTAAAGAGCGTGCGCTGGAAAAGGCTCGCGGCCTTGCTGCCGACGCGATCATTTTCGACCTTGAGGACGCCGTCGCCCCCGACGCCAAGGTCGAGGCCCGCGCCATTCTGAAAGCCGAGTTGGATAAAGGCGGTTATGGCAACCGCGCCAAGATCGTCCGTATCAACGGGTTCGACACCGAATGGGGCAAAGATGATGTAGCTGCCTTTGTGGGCGCAGACATCGACGCGATCCTGATGCCGAAAGTTGGCTCAGCCGCGCAGCTGGACGAACTTGCCGCACTGATCCCCGACGTCGACCTCTGGGCGATGATGGAGACCCCGATCGGAATGCTGAACGCCGCCGAGATCGCCGCCCACCCCCGCCTGAAGGGCTTTGTCATGGGCACGAACGATCTGGCGAAAGAGCTAAACACCCGTTTCCGCGCCGACCGTCTGCCGATGATGGGCGGGCTGCATATGTGTCTGATCGCCGCCAAGGCCCACGGCGTTGTGATCGTCGACGGCGTGTACAACGCATTCAAAGATGAAGACGGGCTGAAAGCCGAATGTGATCAGGGCCGTGACATGGGCATGGATGGCAAGACGCTGATCCACCCGGCACAGTTGGACATTGCCAACGCCGCTTTCGCGCCGTCCGAGGCTGAAATCGATCTGGCCAAACGCCAGATTGCTGCGTTCGAAGAAGCCGAAGCCTCCGGCCAAGGCGTTGCGGTTGTGGATGGTAAAATCGTCGAAAACCTGCATGTTGAGACAGCAAAATCCATTCTCGCCAAAGCCGACGCCATCGCCGTGATGGAGGGCTAAGGCCCCTCTAAAGGAACCTCGCCATGACGTTGCTGATCGCCGGACTTGCCCTGTGGTATGTCGGACATTTCTGGAAACGCGCCCTGCCCGCTGCCCACGAAAACATGGGGCCGCGGGCTAAGGGAGTATCCGCGCTTGTGATCCTGATCAGCGTGGTCTTCTTGGTGATGGGGTATCGCGCGACGGAAAGCTTCGACGTGCACACCTACCCGCCCGCGTTGCGGCACGTGAACAACCTGATGGTCCTGTTCGCCCTCTACTTTATGAGCCCCGGCCCATCGAAGGGCGCCCTCTTTTACAAGATGCGCCACCCGATGCTGACCGGCTTCATCCTGTGGTCCGTGTCACACATCATCGTGAACCCGGATATGGCGTCGATGATCCTATTCGGGGCGCTGACGATCTGGGCGGTGCTGGAAATCATTGTGATCAATCGTTCGGAACCCGACTGGCAACCGAACCCGAAAGGCACCGTCGCCAAGGATGCCATGTTCTTTGTCGCCTCGATCATCCTGCTGGCGATCATCGGATATATTCACGGGCTGATCGGCCCGACCCCGTTCGGCGCGTAGCCTGACCTGCGCGCACACTAACACCGGTGGGCCATCACCTGCGCCCGCCCCGACATTTGGAGAGCTTTGATGGCCAAAACCAATCCCGGACGCTTCTTTGAAGATTACAAGCTGGGCGACGTGATCGACCACGCCGTGCCGCGCACTGTGGCCGAGGGCGAACGCGCCCTCTATCACGCGCTCTACCCTGCCCGTCATGCGCTGTATTCCTCGGATGAATTTGCAGGTGCCTGCGGGCTGGAAGGTTCGCCCATCGACGACCTGATCGCGTTCCACGTGGTGTTTGGCAAAACCGTGCCGGATATCTCGCTGAACGCTGTAGCGAACCTTGGCTATGCCGAAGGCCGCTGGCTGAAGCCCGTCTATCCCGGCGACACGCTGCGCTCGCAATCCGAGGTGATCGGGCTGAAGCAAAACTCGAACGGGAAGTCGGGTGTCGTTTGGGTCCGCACGCGTGGGTTCAACCAGATGGGCGAACCGGTGATGGAATATGTGCGCTGGGTAATGGTGCGCAAAGGCGACCTGGACGCCCCCGCGCCCGAGACCGTGATCCCCGAGCTGAAAGGCGTGCTGGAAGCATCCGACCTGTCGATCCCCGAAAGTCTGTCGTTCGAGGACTACGATTTCACGCTGGCGGGCGAGCCGCATCGCTGGGGCGACTACGAGGTCGGCGAAAAGATCGATCACGTTGACGGCGTGACGGTCGAAGAAGCCGAGCACATGATGGCGACCCGCCTGTGGCAGAACACCGCGAAGGTGCATTTCGACGCCACCTTCCGCCCGGACGGTCAGCGCCTGATCTACGGCGGGCACGTGATCTCGATGGCGCGTGCGCTGTCGTTCAACGGCTTGGCCAACGCGCAGATGATCGTCGGTCTGAATGGTGGCGCACACGCAAATCCCTGCTTCTCGGGCGATACGATCCGTGCATGGTCCGAGGTGCTGGACAAGGCTGACACCGACGCCCCGGGCGTGGGTGCTGTGCGCCTGCGTCTGGTTGCCGTCAAGCATGGTGCGCCCGAATTTGCCTTGAAGGGCGAAGACGGCAGGTACTTGCCCGAGGTCATGCTGGACCTCGACTATTGGGCGTTGATGCCGAAATAAGTGCAACATGGCTTGAGGCTACGACTTTGGTCTCAAGCCATGCCCGCTTCGACAACGCAAAGTCGCAACCCTTTAAAGACGACAGGCATTGTGCGATGAGGTCGTCGACCAATTAAAGGACGTTGTTTCATGAAACGCATTAAGCGTATCGCCGCGCGCATCAAGGGGGCCGGACTGCAGGCAAGCGCCACCTACCGTGCAAAGCCAACTGCGCCCCCGGTTATCGAGAACGACACACGCAAACCCCTGGCGGCAGTCACCTTCGTTTGGAACGAGGAAGCCTATCTTAAGAAGTGGGTCGACTATTACGCCGGTCAGCTTGGCCGCGAGAACCTTTTTGTTTTTGCACATGGTGATGACCCGATGGTGTCACGCGTCGCCGAGGGGTGCCGCATCTATGGCCTTCCGCGCAGTCGGGTCGACGCTCTCTTTGCGCGGCGCAAGTCAGATCTGGCCGCCGGCGCGGTGTCGTTTCTTCTGGCCGAGTACAAAACGGTTATAGTTGGTGATGTCGACGAGATGGTGATCGTGGATCCGGCCAAAGGTGGTCAGCTGCTTGACTATGTCGAAGCACGCCGAGGGCGGAACCAATCGCTCAAACCGTTCAATCTCGACCTGCTTGACGACCCGGACGCTGGTGCACTGGATTTGACGCAACCGATCTTTGCGCAGCGCACTATGTCACGCACCCGTTATCAGTTTTGTAAACCGGTGATCGTTTCCGACCGGATCGAGTTCGCGGCCGGTTTTCACTATTCCAACCACTATCCAGAGCTGGCGGAAGATGCCTATCTGGTTCATTTGCATTTCGCTGATCGAGCCATCAATCAGGAAATCGATCATTTGCGGCAAACCAGTTTTGTGGACAATCCTCATCTGGACAAGGCGCATCAATACGCGAAAGGTTACTGGTCCAACCACATGTCTCGGTACGCGAACCGCATGCGTCAGTCAGATTTGATGCCTGTGCTGGATCTGGACGATGCAGCCCCCTGTTTTGGGAGGCGATGCGCAGTAATGTCATCCGCCAGCCAAAGACACGCATGAACATGGACGGTTGGACCATGAGTTACGGCGATGTCGATGCCGAGGTACGTCTGAAAATTCCGAGCCGTTTCTCGAAGGTGCTCTAAAACTGGCGCTCCAACTGAAGCCCCACTTGCCATTTCGATTTAGCGCATTGCGCGGCTGGATGGCGGTTGCGGCAAGGTCTCGCACGGGAATTCCGACCATTAAAGTCGGAATACAACGGCATACAAATCTGTGATCACATACGCAAAAACTGTGATCACAAGCCCCCAAAAACACCCCCGTTAGCGCAAAATTCCCGACTTTCGGGTCGCTTCTTGCGTGACTCAGTGCCGCAAAAGGCGCTATTCCTGTCGCAAAGTCGAAACAGACAGAAGGAGGCCGCCATGGCCGACGTGAACAGAGGCAACCGTCCTCTTTCTCCGCATCTGCAAGTATACCGCCCGCAGCTGACCTCCATCACCTCGATCTTCGCCCGGATCACCGGGGTCGCCCTGCTGGGCGCTGCGATCTTGGTCGCATGGTGGTTCTTCGCCGCGTCGCTGGGTGCAGGATATTATGATGTTGTGAACGGTCTGATGACCTCGTTCATCGGGGACGTGATCATGTTCCTTGCGCTCTGGGCGCTGTGCTACCACGCACTGTCCGGCCTGCGTCACCTGATCTGGGACATCGGCATCGGCCTTGAAGTCGAAACAGCCGAGAAAATGGGCATTGGCGTCATCGTCGGGTCCGTCGTTCTGGCGATCATCGTCGCCCTGATCGTGTAAGGAGTCCGCTATGCAATACATGACTGACCGCAAACGCGCCGTGGGCAAAGGCTCTTCGGGTTCGGGTACGGAACATTTCTGGGGACAGGCCATCTCGGCTGTTGGCCTTCTGATCCTTATGCCGCTGTTCGCACTGACCTTCGGCTGTGCCCTTGGCCTGCCCTACGAAGAAGCGATCGCTTATTACCAGCGCCCCTTCCCCGCAATTGTCGCCGCAATGACGCTTGTTGTGTCGATGGTTCACTTCCGTCACGGCATTCAGGTCGTGATCGAGGATTATTCGCGCGGCGTGACCAAGAAAGTCTTGGTCGTTGCTTGCACCGCAGTGGCCTACACCGTTCTGGCAATTGGCCTTTATGGCCTCGGCCGCATCGCCTTTTAAGACCGGAGAGCACCCAAAATGGCAGCTTACGAATACGAAACACACGAATATGACGTGGTCGTGGTCGGCGCCGGTGGCGCTGGTCTGCGGGCCACGCTTGGCATGGCCGAACAAGGTCTGCGCACCGCTTGTGTGACCAAAGTTTTCCCGACCCGCTCGCACACTGTTGCAGCACAGGGCGGCATCGCCGCGTCCCTGTCCAACATGGGCCCGGACAACTGGCAGTGGCACATGTACGACACCGTGAAAGGCTCGGACTGGCTGGGCGACACGGATGCGATGGAATACTTGGCCCGCGAGGCACCCAAAGCGGTGTACGAGCTGGAGCATTACGGCGTTCCCTTCTCGCGCACCGAAGAAGGCAAGATCTATCAGCGCCCCTTCGGCGGCCACACCACCGAGTTCGGTGAAGGCCCCGCGGTACAGCGTACCTGCGCCGCCGCTGACCGGACCGGCCACGCGATCCTGCACACGCTTTATGGCCAGTCGGTCAAGAACAACGCTGAATTCTACATCGAGTACTTCGCCGTAGACCTGATCATGTCGGAAGACGGTCAGTGTCAGGGTGTTGTCTGCTGGAAGCTGGATGACGGCACATTCCACGTCTTCAACGCGAAGATGGTTGTGCTGGCCACGGGCGGCTATGGCCGCGCCTACTTCTCGGCCACCTCGGCCCACACCTGCACCGGCGACGGTGGCGGCATGGTGGCCCGTGCGGGTCTGGCCCTGCAGGACATGGAATTCGTTCAGTTCCACCCGACCGGCATCTACGGTTCGGGCTGCCTGATCACCGAAGGTGCGCGTGGCGAGGGTGGCTATCTGGTCAACTCGGAAGGCGAGCGTTTCATGGAGCGTTATGCGCCCCAGTATAAAGACCTTGCCCCGCGCGACTATGTATCCCGCTCGATGACGATGGAGATCCGCGAAGGCCGCGGTGTGGGTGCTGAAGGCGACCACATCTTCCTGCACCTGGATCACCTGCCCGCCGACGCGCTGGCCGAACGCCTGCCCGGCATTTCGGAAAGCGCCAAGATCTTTGCCGGTGTTGACGTGACCAAGGAACCGATCCCGGTTCTGCCGACGGTGCACTACAACATGGGCGGCATCCCGACCAACTATTGGGGTGAAGTTCTGAACCCAACCAAAGATGACCCAACCGGCGTTGTTCCCGGCCTGATGGCCGTGGGTGAAGCGGGCTGTGCCTCGGTGCACGGCGCGAACCGTCTGGGCTCGAACTCGCTGATCGACCTTGTGGTCTTCGGCCGCGCCGCCGCGATCCGCGCTGGCAAGGTTGTCGACGCTGAAGCGCCGAACCCGGTTCTGAACCAAGCTTCGGTTGACGCAGCATTCGATCGCTTCGACGGTCTGCGCAACGCAAGCGGCGCGGTTCCGACCGCTGATCTGCGTCTGGAAATGCAGAAGACGATGCAAGCTGACGCTGCCGTATTCCGTACCGCCAAGACCATGAAAGAAGGCGTCGAGAAGATGACCGCTGTGGCCGCCAAGATGGACGACTTGGCCGTGACCGATCGCTCGCTAATCTGGAACTCGGACCTGATGGAAACGCTGGAACTGGCAAACCTGATGCCGAACGCCTTGGCAACGATTCACGGCGCAGAAGCCCGCGAAGAAAGCCGCGGCGCCCACGCGCACGAGGACTTCCCTGAACGCGACGACAAGAAGTGGCGCGTCCACACTGTCAGCCGCGTAGATGGCAACAAGGTCGACCTGTCCTATCGTCCGGTCGTCGTTGATCCGCTGACCACCGAAGCCGAAGGCGGCATCGAACTGAAGAAAATCGCGCCCAAAGCGCGTACGTTCTAAGGAGGACGCCAGATGGTACAATTCAAGCTCCCCAAGAACTCGACCGTTCGCGTCGGCAAGACATGGCCCAAGCCCGAGGGTGCGACCAATGTCCGCAAGTTCCAGATCTATCGCTGGAACCCGGATGATGGTGAAAACCCCCGTGTGGACACCTATTTCCTGGACATGGACAAGTGTGGTCCGATGGTTCTGGACGCGCTGATCAAGATCAAGAACGAGATTGATCCGACCCTGACCTTCCGCCGCTCGTGCCGTGAAGGCATCTGTGGCTCCTGTGCGATGAACATCGACGGGATCAACACGTTGGCCTGTATCTATGGCATGGACGAGATCAAAGGCGACGTTAAGATCTATCCGCTGCCGCACATGCCGGTTGTGAAAGATCTGATCCCGGACCTGACGCACTTCTATGCGCAGCACGCCTCGATCATGCCGTGGCTGGAAACCAAGACCAATCGCCCCGCGAAAGAGTGGAAGCAGTCCATCGAGGACCGCAAGAAGCTTGACGGTCTGTATGAATGCGTAATGTGCGCCAGCTGCTCGACCTCGTGCCCGAGCTACTGGTGGAACGGTGATCGCTATCTTGGACCGGCCGCACTGCTGCACGCCTATCGCTGGATCATCGACTCGCGCGATGAAGCCAC
>CALJDH010000116.1 GCA_938023895.1 uncultured Aliiroseovarius sp. | reverse complement strand
TGCCTGCAAAGCGCGCGACATTCCCATCGCCGGGGCCGACCAATTGCGCATCGGGGCGGAACTTGCGGTGAAAGACCTGACCGCGCTTCTGTCCTTCCTTGCCACGCCCGAGGATGATTTGTCGCTGGCCACCGTGTTGCGATCCCCCTTGTTTGGATGGAGCGAAGATGATCTGTTCCGACTGGCGCATTATCGCGGCAAGAACACCTTCCTGTGGCGGGCCTTGTCGGATCAAGCAGAGAAGTATTCCGCAACGTTAGAGACACTTCATGACTTACGCGACCGTGCGGATTTCCTGCGCCCTTACGAGCTGCTCGAACGTATTCTGACCCGCCATGACGGGCGTAGAAAGCTGCTGGCGCGACTGGGACAAGAAGCCGAGGACGGTATCGATGCACTGCTGCATCAAGCGATGAACTTTGAGCGACTTGAGATCCCCAGCCTGACCGGCTTCATCACGTGGTTGGAAACCGGCGACATCACGATCAAGCGGCAGGTGGACAGCAAAGGGCATCTGGTGCGGGTCATGACGATCCACGGCTCGAAAGGGTTGGAAGCGCCGATTGTGCTTCTGCCGGATTTGGCCGCACGCAAGGCCTCGGACCCGCCGCAGGTCAGCAAGCTGCCAACTGATCGACCCTTCTGGTTCCCCGCGAAACCGGACCGGACCGAGGCAATTGACGAGGTGGCCGAGGGCCTTAAAGAGGCCGAGATCGAAGAGCGAACCCGGTTGCTGTACGTCGCGATGACCCGCGCAGAGCAGTGGTTGATCCTAGCCGCCGCCGGGGACCTTGGGAAAGCGGATACCGGCTGGTATCGCGTGGCCGAGGCCGCGATGGAACGCGCGGGCGGGGCCGATTGTGCCTTTCCAACCGGAACAGGTAAACGTTATGCCACAGGCGACTGGCCCGAACCGGGCGTGAACGACCCCTCCGCGCAGGATACGGCGCGCACCCCGCTGCCCGAATGGTTGACCACGCAGGCCGCACCACCGGCAAGTGCGCCAAAACCGCTCTCTCCGTCCGATCTGGGCGGTGCGAAAGCGCTTCCCGGCGAGGCAGAACTGGCGGACGGTCAGGATCCACTGATCCGCGGACGTCAAATTCACGCGCTGTTGGAGCATCTGCCGAACGTCGCCCCGGAAAGCTGGGCAGGTGTTGCGCAACATTTGTTGTCCAACGGTCCCGACGCGGCGGAAGCCCATGTGATCGACGCGTTGACCAGCGAGGTCTCGGCCCTATTGACCGACCCGACGCTCGCGCATCTCTTCGACGAACGCAGCATCGCCGAGGCCCCCATCACCGGGCATTTACCGGATGATCCCTCGCGCATCCTGCACGGCTTCATCGACCGGCTGATCGTCACCGAGGATCACGTGCTGGCGGTGGACTTCAAATCCAACCGCATCATTCCCGATCGCCCAGACCAAACGCCCGAGGGCGTGTTGCGCCAGTTGGGGGCCTATCGCTGGATGCTGCGCGCCATCTATCCGGATCGCCCGGTCCACACCGCGATCCTGTGGACACAAACGCGTGAGCTGATGCCGCTGGGGGACCAACTTGTCGATGACGCATTTGGTCGCCTTGACGCTGAGGGCTTGGCTACCTAGGTTCTGACCAACCAAATTTTTAGGAGAACACACATGGCAACCGTCGCTGTCACCGATGCCACCTTTGACGAAGAAGTCCGTAACGCGGATGTCCCCGTTGTTGTAGATTTCTGGGCCGAATGGTGTGGCCCTTGCAAACAGATCGGACCGGCTCTGGAAGAGCTGTCGGCCGAATACGAAGGCAAGGTCAAAATCGTGAAGGTAAACGTGGACGAGAACCCGAATTCGCCAGCTCAGATGGGCGTACGCGGTATTCCGGCGCTGTTCATGTTCAAAGACGGTCAGGTGATCTCGAACAAAGTAGGCGCTGCTCCGAAAGCAGCCCTGCAAAGCTGGATCGACGAAAGCGTCTGATCCCGGCCCTCAGCCAAAAGAAAAGCCCCGCAAACTGCGGGGCTTTTTTGTTTCTAAGGTGTGCTGCGATCAGATCAACAGAACCTGCGCGCCGTTTTTGACCAAGCCGAACAGCTCGGCAATGTGTTCATTATACAGGCCAATGCAGCCGTTCGACGACTGGCGCCCGATCTTGCGCGTGTCATGGGTGCCGTGGATGCGATAGTATTTCCAGCCCAGATACAGCGCATGTGTGCCCAGCGGGTTGTCGGGACCGGGACCAACAAAGGCCGGCCATTCCGGGTTCCGCTTCTGCATCGCCGGGGTCGGCGCCCAAGACGGACCTTCGACCTTGCGCACCACGCTGGTACGACCGCGCCGGGTCAGGTCTTCGCTCAGCGGGACCGAGGTCGGATATAGGCGATAGACCGACTGGTCTTCGGACCAGTAGTGCAGCACGCGCGAACTGATATCCACCAGGATCACACCGTTCTTGGTGTTGCTGAAATAGGGCTGCCAATCCAAGGTGCGGAAGCTGGAAATATTGCGCTTCACCACTTCAGTCAGGTCGCGTTCCACCGCAGTCGAGTTGTCAAACTGCGCAATCGCAGGCGACGCCACACCGCCCGCAGCGGCGGCTACACCTGTCAAAAATGTACGACGGCCAATCTGTGTTTTGGGGGTGTCACTCATATTGCCACTCCAATGAACTAACTTTTCTCAACGTACCCTATATTGCGCGACAGCATCAGTCGCAAATCAAACCGGCGTGAATCGGCAACATCACGCACCCGTTGTTTGAATTCGTTTCATAGTGTCTATAGTGAAGCGCCTGAACAAGATTATTTTGATGAGAGTCCCCATGCGCGCGATTTTGTTGGCTTTGGCCGCAGCAACAGCTCTGACAGCTTGTACGACCAGCACTGGCAACATCGGGGACGGTACCCGCGTGTACCGGATTTCTTCCTCGCAAACGTCACGCATCCAGTACCGAATGCTGGATTCCGTGAACGAACTGCGCGCAGCAGCAGGCGCGGTGCCCCTACAGCTGAACAGCCAGCTGAACGCCGCTGCCAAGACCCATGCGCAGGATATGGCCGTTCAGAACCGCCCGTGGCATTTCGGATCGGATGGCTCGTCGCCGCTGGATCGCGCCAATCGCGTGGGATACCCAGGGCTTTATCTGGGCGAGACGATTTCCGAGACATTCGAGAGCGAGTTGACCACCCTGTCAGCATGGATGGCAAACCCCGATACGCGTCGTATCATCATGGATCCGCGCGCCCGTAATTTGGGCTTCTCTTGGCATCAGGAAGCCAATGGCAAGATCTGGTGGGTTCTGGAAACCGGCGCCTAAGCCACTCCGATACAACCAAAAAGCCCGCCTAATCCGGCGGGCTTTATCTTAGGGATGGATGTCGATGACCGTTCCCAGCCGCACCATCGTATAAATCTCGCGCATCTCTCGGTTCGTGACCGAGATACACCCCGCCGTCCAATCCGGACCATTCCGGTCCGTGGGGCGCGGACCACCGTGGATGAAGATCTCGCCACCCGGCGGCTTTCCGCGCGCGCGGGCATACGCCACGTCTTTCCGGTTGGGGTACGAAATACCGATCGACAGATAGAAGGCGCTGTTGGGATTTCGGCGATCGATGACATAGCGCCCCTCGGGCGTCTTGCCGTCACCTTCGAACTGCTTGTGCCCATTGGGGGCAAAGCCAAGGTCGATATTATAGCGCTTCAGAATTTTGGTTCCGTGCAGAAGATACATCTTCCGGGCGCCCTTGTTTACAACGATCCGCGTGACTTCTGGCCCGTCATAACGGGTAATCTTTTCGCCGCAAGACGCGGTGAAAAGAAGGGCAAGCACAGCTGCGATTGCGACGACGATCCTCATGGGGCACCCGTTGTTTTGTTGGGCAGGTCCGACTTATTTGCGCCGGAAACTGGCCACCTGCTCGGTATGTGTGGACCAGCGGAACTGATCTACGACCTGTAACCACTCCATTTCAAACCCTGCATCAAGCAAAATTTTGGCATCTCGCGCAAAACTGATCGCGTTACATGACACCATTGCCACAACTGACAGGTCCGACGCCGCAATCTGTTCGATCTGCGCCTCGGCTCCGGCGCGCGGGGGGTCAATGACGGCGGCGTCAAAGCGGGTCAGGTCCTCGGCGTAAAGTGGATTGCGGAACAAATCGCGCGTTTCGGTGGTGACCTTGTGCAGACCCTGCGCATGACGCCAGCCGGCATCCAGCGCTTTCAGCATACTGCCTTCGCCCTCGACCGCGTGGACCACGGCGTTTTCGGCTAAGGGCAGCGCGAAGGTGCCGCAGCCCGCAAACAGGTCAACGATGTGATCGGCGTCGCCAACCGCGTCGCGCACGGCAGCCAGAAGCGCAGCTTCGCCCTCGCGGGTGGCTTGCAGGAACGCGCCGGGTGGGGGCGTCACGGCGGCGGGCCCAAAGCTTTGCGCCGGCGGGGTTTCCATCGCGATCACTTCGCCCTCCCATGACAGGCGCGCGAAACCGAAGCGATGTACGGCCTGCCCCAACTGGGACTCAAGTGCGCGATCCAGCGGTTTGCCGCCCGTCACCGAGACATCCAGCCCCACGTCCGAGACCGTCGCGTTAATCGACAGCTCGCCCTTGCGCGAGCCACCAATCACAGTCAGCTCACCCAGCGCGGGCAGAGCCTGCAGGATCTCGGGATGGATCAGATGACAGTCCGAAATCTCGGTAATCGTGCCCGAGCGGCGACCATGAAAGCCAACAATCGGCGCCTTCTTGCCCCGTCGCGCAGACAGCACAGCCCGGCGTCTTGAGCGCGCTGGCGAGGTATGGATTGGTCTGAAATCAGTCTCTAATCCGTGGGAATTTAGCGCTGTTCGGACAATCTCGGTCTTCCATCCCGCCACGAAGTCATCCGAGGCATGCATCAACGAGCATCCCCCGCAGGCGTTGTAATGCGGGCAAGCCGGTTTGACCCGATCGGACGAGGGCGTGACGATCTTCGGCGTCTCGATCCGGTCACCGTCGACGTCCCCGCGCACGACTTCACCCGGCAGAGTTCGGGCCGCAAAGATCGGTCCGTCGGCGATCCCATCGCCCAGATGACCCAGACGGGTGATGGTGTGGGTCACGTCGCTCATTTCAACAGCTCCTCGCGCGTCAGGGTGAAGCCCGACGCGATCCAGCGGGTTTCGAGTTCGCGCAGTTTCTCGCCCAGCGCAGGCCCGGAAAGGTCAGGCATCAGGTCGACAGGCTTGATGGGGAACTTCGCCGCAGTGCCAGCGTTGATCTGGGCGTCCAGACCGTTGGGCAGCGGCGTTTCGAACATCACAGCGCGCAGAAGCGCGATACTGCGCGCCTGATCTGGGCCCATTCGGAAGGCCAGTTCGCCGGCGTCGGCGGTCGATCCCATCCCATCGCGCAAGCCCTCAAGCTGCTTCGCCTGCTTCTTTGACAGGCGCAGCGCCTTTGCCACACCCTGCCCGCCCAGAAGCGCCAGACGTCGCAACGGGTCTGCGGTCAAATCGGCTTCAAGATGCACCAGAACAGCCAGCTTCGACGCATCCGCACCCGGCAAAATCCGTGCCAGAACGCCGGATTGCGCCATCGCTGACATCGCTGGGGCAGGATCAGGCGCGGAGAGGATTTTCAGCATCTCCAACCCGACACGTTCCTTCGAAAGTGTCTCTAATCCAGCCAAATTCGCAGCGCAGGCTGCCAAACCGTCTGGATCAATGCCTGCAGTTTCATCACCATACCAGGCATGAAACCGGAAGAACCGCAGCGTGCGAAGATAATCTTCGCGGATCCGTTCGCCCGCATCATCAATGAACCGCACCCGGCGCGCCTGAAGGTCTGGAAGCCCACCCAGCGGGTCCAGAATCTGGCCAGTTGGATCGGCATACAGCGCGTTCATCGTGAAATCGCGGCGGTGCGCGTCATCCTCGATCCGGTCCGAGAACGCCACGACCGCACGACGCCCGTCAGTCTGGACATCTTTGCGATAGGTCGTGATCTCGTAAGGTTCATGATCAATGACGATCGTCACGGTGCCGTGG
>CALJDH010000115.1 GCA_938023895.1 uncultured Aliiroseovarius sp. | reverse complement strand
GCAATCCGCGCGCTATGCCCCGTCGGCTTAGCGTAGTTCGACACGCGCTTTTTCAGACTGCGCGCCTTGCCCACATACAAAACCCGCCCCTTGGCATCGAGCATCCGATACACGCCAGGCGAGTTATCCAGGGTTTTCAAGTAGGACTGGATCACCGCGTGGCCGGTTTGAACCGGTGCCTCAACCTCAGATGTGTCCTGCTTATCGCGCGTCATGGGGCATCTTTCTTGATTCTTTTTCCCGCTGCAATCTTATCGTTTCAGGTTCAAGAGAAAACATGCCCACAGTTTCTGTGGATAAGTCTGAGGACATGTTGTCGTCTCGTGGGAATTTCCGTTGTTTTTAGCCGGTTTCGTTGGAGTGCCTAATTTTTAGGCACATCCGCAACCCATTGTTTTCAAACAAAAGAAATATGACCTCTTTGTAAACATGTGAAAACATTGCGAAAAACAAGGTAATGGGTACAGGACTACTTCACAGGTGCACAACTTCTGCTAGGGCTGGTCGGCGTGCCTCGCCGAAAGGTCAGTATTAGCTGGGTTTTCCGATCACATCCGGAGTCTGCCAACCAAGGTGTTGGCCACCATCCACAGCGATCATCTGCCCTGTCACGGCGGGTGCCGTCAGCAAATAGGACAAGGCTGCAGTGATATCTTCCGGGTTCGGGCCGCGCTTCAGAATCGATCCCGACCGTTGCGCGTCAAAGTGGTCTTGCGACTGTCGCGCCCCGATCATAGTGGATCCCGGCGCAATTCCGTTGACCCGCACCTGCGGAGCCAGTGCTTGCGCCGCCGTTTGCGTCAATGTCCACAAACCGTGTTTCGCAAGGGAGTAGGTCATGAATTCGGGCGTCAGTTTTTGCACCCGCTGGTCCAGCATGTTGACGACAAGGGCTTGCGCCAGCTGTTCGCCATTTTCATCCGTTGTGGCCTTCGGGGCCTGCGCGGCAAATTCCTGCATCAGGAACAAGGGCGCACGAAGATTGGACGCCATATGGCGATCCCAGGTCTCCGCCGACACGGTACCAATGCGATCATACTCGAAGATCGAGGCGTTGTTCACCAGCACCGACAGCGGGCCTCCCAAGGCATCCGATGCGCGGGGCACAAGTGCCTGAACCTCGTCCAAGTTCAGAAAGTCTGCTTGCAGGGCAACGGCGCGCTGGCCGACAGCCTCGACCGCGTTCACGGTCTCTGCCGCTCCGTCAGCCGAGCTGCTGTAGTGCACAGCCACATCAAAGCCATGGCGGGCAAGCTCGACCGCCATCGCACGTCCAAGTCGCGCCCCAGCCCCGGTCACCAATGCGCGCTTCACCTGCATCATGCGTTCCCCAGAACGATCAGCACATAGACGATATAGAGCGCCGACAGCAAAATGCCCCAGACGCGGCCCATATGCCATCTCAAGAAGACGAACGGCGCCAGCAAGAGCGACGCGCCCAGCATGACCCACAGATCAAACTGCAGGATGCCCGGCTCGACCGGGATCGGACCGACCAGCGACGCGATGCCGATAATGGCCAAGAGGTTGAACATATTCGAGCCGATCACGTTGCCCAAGGCAACATCGGCCTGTCGGCGCAACGCGGCCATGACGGTGGTGGCCAGCTCGGGCAACGAGGTGCCCAGCGCGACCAGTGTCAGGCCAATCACGGTTTCGGAAACACCAAAGTGGCGCGCGATGTTGGTCGATGAATCCACCAGCAGATCAGCGCCCAGCGGCAGACCGATCAAACCCAGCAGTAGGAACATGATGACCTTCCACCACGGCATGTCGGGGTCGGCACCTTCGACGTCCTCGTCTTCTTCGGTTTCTTCCTCGTCGCCCATGCAGACGGCACGGCGATGGCGCATCGCCTCTTTGAAGGCCGATCCGAGGATCAATGCCAGGGCCGCCAACAGGGCAATGCCTTGCGGCCACGCAAACTCGCCCCCGAACGCCAGTACGATGAACAGCAGCGTCGCCCCCATCATCTGCAGATAGCTTTTGCGGCTGTCACAGGTTTTAGTCGATAGCCCCGCCATCAAGGCAGGCACACCCAGCACCAACAGGATGTTGGCTGTATTCGAGCCCACGACGTTGCCCATCGCCAGACCCGGAACACCTTCGGCGATCGACTGGACCGAGATCAGCAGCTCGGGCGCGGACGTACCGAACGCCACGATGGTCAGCGAAACAATCATCGCGGGCACACCAAGGCGCAGCGACATATTCACGGCACCGCGCACAAGGCTGTCGCCAGCAAGCAAAAGGATCACCAGGCCAAGCGAGGCAAATATCAGATCCAAGGCTCAGCCCTTTCCCTTGCAGTCACACGGGGATTTCCCCAGCTTATAGCGCCCGCAACGGGGGCATTTCATCGCTTCGATACGCTGCTGGCCGGGATAGCGCAACTTGCCAAACATCGCCAGCACAGCCATCGCAACCAGAAACAGCGCTACAATCTTGATAACCATTTACAGACCAAAACGGGCGTATTCCGCGCGCTCCTCAATGGTCAGCATTGTGTCCGAGATCATGCGCATCCCAAACCGCCCCAGAAGCCCACGACGCGGGCCATAGACGCGGAAGCGCACCTTGTCGCCGTACTTGTCTTTCATGGTCGGCACCAGATGGCCGATGCCGTCGGCCAAGCCTTTCTCGATGGCGGTGCGGCCCAGCCAGATGTCCCCGGTGAACAGGTCTTCGCCCTCGGGCAACTTACCTTCACGTCGGGTTTCCACCTGCGTTTTGAACGCGGTGTGGATGTCTTCCTGCAGTGCCTTCAGTCGCTTCACATCCTCGGGCTTTTCCGGCTGGAACGG
>CALJDH010000114.1 GCA_938023895.1 uncultured Aliiroseovarius sp. | reverse complement strand
TCGTCCTTGGCGTTGACCGCTGGACGGATGCGCAAGGATCCGGTCTTCCGCGACACCGCCCATCACTTTCTGCGCCGTTTTGATCAGACGTTTGCCCAGTTCGAAAAGAACGCATCAGATGCGGATCTGGCGGCGATGGCCGACACACGCACCGCGCGGGCCTTCATGCTGTTGGGTCGCGTGACAGGCACGTTTGACTAAAGTCTCCCGCCCACGATCCATACCTTACGGTATGTCCCCCGGTTGGGGGTGGCCTCGCTGCGCTCGGTGGATTTAAGGCCTTCGGCGAGGATATTTATGACAAGAAAACGCGCTTAGTAGTTTCTTAACCATCGCGCAGTATTGTCTTGAGGCGGTACAGGCGGGGACGCCGATGACCGTACAAGGAAAAGCGTAAGCTTGAAGAGAGGGCAACCCCTCTCTTTTTCTTGTTTGAAATATCCTGGGGTGAATGCGCGAAGCGCAGAGGGGCAAAGCCCCTTCTCAGCTTCATCACCCAGCGCGTTGTTGGCTGGCATAGGCCGCCGCCATGCTGAGCACTGCAACCGCGCCGCACATCAAAACTGCCCGCAGGATCGCGCCGTTGGTGGCACCCCAGATCGCGATGGAACCAACAAAAGCCAGCAGCATTGCACCTGCCGCCATCCCGGTCACGCGCACTGCCGGTTTCGCCGCCATACGTCCACGCCCATGCCAGAGGCGCCGCAACGTGCCTAGCATCTTGCCGATGTCCGTTTGGATCGCGATCAGCGACGGGACGATTAGCAGCACCAAAAACATCCCGAACCCAAGCCCATAGATAAGCGTGATCACCGTGGGCTTCAGGAACTGCGCCTGCCGCGAGGTCTCATACAGCAGCGGCATCAGCCCCAGCACCGTGGTCATGGTGGTCAGCATCACAGCGCGCAAACGGTCGGCGGTGCCCTCGATGATCGCCGGGATGATCCCGCGTTCCTTCGCGTACTCGTCGATGGTGGTCACCAGTACGATGGAGTCGTTGATGATGATCCCCGTCATCCCGATCAGCCCCACGACCGAGAACATGGACAACGGAACCCCCCATTGCACATGGCCGAAAATCGCCCCAACTAGCCCGAAAGGAATGATCGACATGACCACCAATGGCCGCGTCCAGCTTGAGAAGATCCACGCGAGCGTCAGGAAGATCCCCAGCAGCACCAGAATCAGACCGGTACGGGCATCCGACAGGAAATCGCGTTGCTGTTCGGCCAGCCCGCCGATGCGGTATTCGATCGAGTGGGTTTCGGCCAGCGCGGGCAGGATTTCGGTCTCGATGGTGCGTTGTATTTCCTCGGCGCGGGCCGCGTTGTCTTCGCTGATATCGCCCGAGACATTGACCATCCGAATGCCGTTCTCGCGCTGAACGGTGGCAAAGCCTTGGCGCGTCTGCACTGACACCAAATCGGCGAGACTGACATAGGCACCCGACTGCGTGCGCAGCTGCATCCGCTCAAGGAAATCAGCCGAGCGTTCGCCGTCCGGAATTTCGACCCGGATTTCGGCAGACCGCGTGCCATCAGGATAGGTCGCGGCCTCGACCCCGTTTAGGCGGTTGCGCAACACGCGGCTGAGGTCAGCAATGGTGAACCCCAGCGCTTTGCCCTGCGCGGTCAGGTCTAAAATCAGCTCTTCTTTGTCATAGCTCAGGCTGTCTTCCAGCGCCGAGACTTCGGGATACGGGATTAGCTGGGTTTTCAGGTCTTCGGCAGCGGCTTTCAGTGTCTCAGACGTCGCGCCGAACAGGTCGACGTCAAGGCTGTCTCCGCCCGGGCCGAACCTGCCGCCGCGGAAGGACAGGACCTCGAGCAGCGGGTGGTTGACGATTTCGTCCTGCAAGGCCGAGACGAGCTCGAACGTGGAGTAGGGACGCAGGTCGGCGTCGATCAGCTCGACTACGATTGAGCCTAGAAGGTCGGCGTCTTTGTTGTCCACGCCGGACAGGCCGCGCCCTGCGTTACCACCGATCTGTGCCAGTGCGCTGGCCACGGGATCAGCGCCATATTCCGCTTCAAATTCAGCTGTGGTTTGTTCTACGGCGCGCTGCACGTTGTCCAACATGGCACGGGTGTCTGCACGGGTTGCGCCCTCGGCCATGGCGAAGTTAGCGGTGATGGACGAGCTCTCAGGGGCACTGAAAAAGCGGAAGGTCAGGTCGCCGCGAATGAAGATCGACGCTTGGCTGACCAAGATCAGGATGGTCGCTGCAATTACCGGATAGCGCGCCTTGATCACCAGTGCCATGAGCGGGCGGAAGGCATTGTCGCGGAACCAGCGGAAGCCTTTGTTTACCTGCCGTGAGGGCCAGTCATACCAATGTTCCTTGGCGGTGTGGGTCAGTGCGTGCGCCATGTGGTGTGGCAGGATCAGGAAGCACTCGATCAGAGAGGCCGCCAGCACCACGATCACGGTGAAGGGGATGTCGGTGATCAGGTCTCCGAACCGCCCGCCAATTGAGGTCAGGCCGAAGAACGCGATGATCGTGGTTAGGGTGGCGGAAAAGACCGGCGGGAACATCCGCTTTGCGGCGTTCTCGGACGCTGTGAAGGGGCTTTCGCCCAAACGGCGCGCCCGGAAATCCGCGTGCTCGCCCACCACGATGGCGTCATCCACCACGATCCCCAGTGTGATGATCAGCGCAAAAAGAGAGATCATGTTGATCGTGATCCCGGACATGTACATCAGGAACACCGCAGTGGTCATGGCGACAGGGATGCCCGCTGCCACCCAGAACGCGGTGCGGGCGTTCAGGAACAGGAAGAGTAGAAGCAGTACCAACCCAAGCCCTTGAAGCCCGTTTTCGGTGAGCATTTTCAGGCGCGCGGAGATCAGCTCTGACCGTGTGCGCATCAACTCGATCTCGACGCCTTCGGGCAGGGTTTCCAGCATCTCGGCGCGGATTTCCTCGACGATCTTTTGCAGCTCGATCGCGTCCCCTTGGGCAGATCGCGAGACGTTCAGCGCCATCGCCGGATCGTCGCCGACGAAATAGGATCGGTTGCGGTTCACGCCTTCGACGCGGACGGTTGCCACGTCCCCGATGGTCAGGTTCGAGCCATCGGGATTGGCGCGCAGGACCAGTGCGGCGATGTCATCCGGCGTCCTTTTGGGGTCGCCGGTACGTACCCGTGCTGCCCCGGACGAGACATTGCCCGCCGGGTTTGTGCTGACGGCCCCCGCGATCACCTCGGCGATCTGGGCCATGGTCACATCGTTCTCGATCAGCGACAGGGACGTGACCTCGACCACGGTTTGCGGAGCGGCGAAGCCCCGGATCGAGGTGCGCGTCACGCCGCGCTCGAACAGGCGGATTACCATTTCATCGGCAAAGCGGCCCAGTTGTTCGATGGCCACAGGGCCCGAGATCACCACATCCGTTACGCTGTCGCGCCACACGCCGCGACGGACCTTGGGTGTGTCGGCGTCCTCGGGCAGATCGGTGATTTCATCGACCGCGGTCTGAATGTCATCGGCGGCCTGATTAACGTCCCAGCCGGGTTCGAACTCCATCGTGATGTTAGCGCGGCCTTCGAAGGCGCGCGAGCTGACACTGGAGACGCCGTCCACGGCCAGAAGCGAAGGCTCCATCACTTGGACGATGGCGGTGTCCACATCCTCGGCGCCTGCGCCCTGCCATGTGGTATTGACCGAAACGGTCTCGACCACAACATCGGGAAAAAACTGCGCCCGCATTTGCGGATAGCTGGCGATGCCAAGCGCCATCAGGATCACCAAAAGCAGGTTGGCGACCGTGGCGTGGCGGGTGAAATAGGACAGGATGCCGGTGGCCGGGGTCATGGATCAGTTCCCCATGTTCTTCTCAAGCCGCGCCAAAGTGTCAGCGGGCAGTTCGCCCTCTTCCAATTGGCGCAGAATGCGATCGCGCGCGGGTTCAGGCATCCGCGTGTTGCTTTCCACAAAGCTTTTCAACAGCGCGATGCGGGCGGGGTCCAGCGCGACCATTTCGGGCTTTGCCTCCGGGGCCAGCTTTCCGTCGCGCACAGGGCGCACACGAATGCCTTCGCCCAGCACCGGGCTACGCTTGGTGATCGCCTCACGCCCGTTCAGGCCAGAGGCGCGGACCAACACGTCATCACCCTGCCGACGCAGAAGCGTCACCTGTGCGCTTTCCAACCGGTCCCCTTCGCCCAGAACTAGGATGTTGCCCGAGGCGTCCAGTGCGGTTGCAGGCAGGCGCACCACTTGGTCCAGCGGTGGTTCGGACAGTTCGACCGTAACGAAATCCCCCGGACGAAGACCCGGTGTGGCGTCGAGATTGGCAAAGAGCATCCGACCCGTTTGCCCTTCGCCCACATCGGCGCTTTCGCGGTCGACACGACCCGTTGCGGTCAGGTCCACGCCGGTGGCTTCCAGCCGGACCGTTACTGGCAGGTCTGCCAACGCGCCGTTATCGGCCAAAAGCCGTGCATATTGCGCGGTCGAGACGCGGAACCCGACCTCTAGCTTGTTGGGGTCGACCAGCCGTCCCAGTTTTTCGTTCGGGGTGATCAGGCCGCCAAGCAAGACAGTTACATCTGTCAAAGTTCCTGAAAATGCGGCGCGTATCTCGGTTTCGTCCAGTCGGCGCTGGGCTTCGTCGCGGGCGATCTCGCGGCGCGATAGGGTCGCTTCAGCCGTGGCGACGCGGGCTTCGGCGGTGATCACGGATTGCCGTTTGCCCAGCACGGCTTGCGCAGCCGAGGAGGCCGCGAGTGCTGCGTTCTCGACGGCTGCTTCGGTGCCGACACCGCGACCAACAAGGTCGTTCTGACGGGCAAGGGCCGCATCGCGCAGTTCGGCCTGACGGCGGGCATTCGCAAGATCATCGCGGGCCAGATCCAAGGCGGCCGTCGCATCGCGCAGCTCGGCCTTGGCTTGGGTCAGGTCCGTCTCGGCCAAGTCCAGAGCAGCTTTGTAGTCGGTCGGGTCGATGCGCAGCAAAAACGCGCCTTCCTCGACCTGCCCGCCGTTTACGAAGGTCTCGGACATTTCAACCACCGTGCCCGAGGCGCGGGCGCGGATGTCTAGACCACGGCGTGTGGCGAGTTCCCCGAACGAGGACAGGATGGGGGTAATGGTCGCGGGCTCCAGCGTGACCACATTGGCCGAAAACACCCGCTCGCGCCCCGACGGGGCGGCGTTATCGCGATCCGCGCGTGCCTTGAAGGCTGATTGCACCATCAACCCAGCCATCGCCAAAAGGCCGATCGTGGCAGCCAGCAGGAAAAGCCCAATCAGGCTGCGTCCCAGAAATCGCATAAATCTCTCCGTCTCATCCGTTGCTATCCTGACGCGCGCCACAGGCCGGGGCAAGCGGCGTGTGGTCACAGGTTCGGTAGCGTCGGCCCATATGATCCATACGGATCAAACGGATGAGCGGATTACTTCCGTCGCTTATGTTCGTCCAAACGCGGAAAAATTTCGACGAAGTTGCAGGGGTGGTGGCGATAGTCCAGCTGATGCACCAGAATGTCGTCCCAAGCGTCCTTGCAAGCACCGGGGCTGCCGGGCAGGGCGAAGAAATAAGTGCC
>CALJDH010000113.1 GCA_938023895.1 uncultured Aliiroseovarius sp. | reverse complement strand
GCGCTGAAGTCCCTGACCCGTTGCGGTATGGGCCCGTGCCAAGGGCGCCAATGCGGCCCGATGATCAGTCAGCTTCTTGCCACATGGCGCGACGAACCTATCGCGGAGGTTGGATATTACCGTCTGCGCAGCCCGCAACGGCTGCTCAGCCTTGAAGAATTCAGCCGGTTTCACAAGCTGGACCACACGCAGGAGGCCGCCGAATGAAGGCTGATGTCCTAATCATCGGGGGCGGCATTCAGGGCTGCGCCACGGCCTATCACCTTGCCAAGGCAGGGGCCTCGGTCATTGTGGTCGAGAAGGACTATGTCGCGCGCCATGCATCGGGCGTGAATGCCGGGGGCGTGCGATTGTTGGGGCGCGATATGGCCGAGGTGCCGCTGTCCAAGGCCTCGATGCAGATGTGGCAGACACTGGATGACCAGCTGCAGGGCGATACTGGGTTCCGCGCAGCCGGGCTGATCAACATTGCCGCGGACGAAGCTGATCTGGACAAGCTGCGCGCCCGAGAGGCCGCGATGCATGCTGCCGGTCACCGACATGAACGCATGATCGACCGGGACGAGCTGCGCGAACGCCTGCCGCATGTCAGCCCCTCCTGCATCGGTGGGGTGATGTCCGATATTGACGGCCACGCGATCCCATATAAATCAACCAACGCCTTTCGCTTGGCTGCCGCGCGTCACGGCGCGCAGATCCTTGAAGGGACTGAGCTGTTGGCCCTGCGCAGGGTCGGACAAAGCTGGCTTGCAGACATCAAAACTGGCCGGATCGAGGCCGAAACGGTGGTGAACTGTGCGGGCGCCTGGGCCGACCGTGTGGCGCTGATGATTGGCGACAACGTGCCTCTGTCCCATGCCGCGCCGATGCTGATGATCACGGCGCGGATGCCTCATTTCGCGGGTCCGGTGGTGGGGGCGGTCAGCCGCCAACTGAGCTTCAAGCAGTTTGAAAACGGCACCGTGCTGATCGGGGGTGGGGCGAAGGGATTTGCCGACCGCGCGGCGAACAGCACGCGGCTTGACTATGCCAAGCTTGCCGATGCCTCGCGCACGACGATTGAGTTCTTCCCCATCATGGCGCGTGCCGTGATCAACCGCATGTGGGCGGGGCTTGAGGCCTATATGCCCGACAACCTGCCGGTGATCGGCCCGGCCGTGAACGCCGACCGCGCCTTCCACGCCTTCGGATTTTCCGCCCACGGGTTCCAGATGGGACCAATCGTGGGCAAGGTCATGGCCGATCTTGTGCTGACAGGTGATTGCGGCTTTGATCTGGCGGCGTTTCGCATCGACCGGTATGACCGCAAAGTTCTGTAACAGGAGATATCCATGACCATCACCCGCATCGAAACCGGCCAACGCATGAGCAAGATCGTCAAGCACAACGGCGTTGCTTATCTGTGCGGCCAGACGTCCGACGCGCCGACCGTGGCTGAGCAGACCCGTGAATGTCTGGCAAAGGTTGAAGACCTGCTGGCCAAAGCCGGGTCCGACAATACCCGCATTCTGCAATGCGTGATCTGGCTGGCGGACATGGCCGACTTTGCCGAAATGAACGAGGTCTGGGACGCGTGGGTGCCCGAAGGCCACGCACCCGCTCGTGCCTGTGGCGAGGCCAAGCTGGCCCGCGACGTTTTGAAGGTAGAATTGCTCGTCACCGCCGCCTGCGACGACTGATTGGCGATAGTCGGAATCGCTTGTAATACTCTTCGTGCCGCCTTTGCTGGGTTTTATCACAGTGATGGCGGCCTCTGCGGCCTCCCAAACACGCCGCTTCAGCTTTGGATTGTTCGGCGCGACCGGTTTGGGCCGTGGATCAGCTGTCCGATCTGGGGTCTGAGGTTTTGCCCGCATCCCTGAAGGCGACGCAACGGAGCGTTCGGCCCAGTTATGCCTTCTTCAACCCCTCTGCTTAGAAAGCTCTTCATCCCATCACGCAAAGGCGCCCTGATTGTGGTTGCCTGAATGCGTGTGAACTTGTCAGGAGCTTGCAATGTCCAATCCCTTTGAAAACCGCATGCCGTCCCTGCGCGGTCCGGCCACCGATATGGAACCCATTCTGCCGTCCGATCTTAGCGATCTGCCCAATGTGGCCGTGTCGCTGTATGTGGAAACTGGCGGCGCCGTTTCGTTTGAAAGCGTGGCAGGCGGTGTGCGCACTGTGACGGTTGGTGATAACGCGATCCTGCCGGTCGGTGTACGCAAGGTTCGGTCGACGGGCACAACCGCGTCGGGCATTCATGCGTTTGTGTTGATCTGATGCTGCCATTGGGTTTTGAGCTCCCGGCGGTGGCCCTGCGAAGCGCTGGGTCTTCGCCCTCACCGGGGCCGTTCACTCCCCTACAACTTGCACCGTCTGCGATGTTTGATCCGGGGAACACGGCGCTGCTTTATCAAGACGATGCAGGGACGACTTCTGTGACGGCGGATAACCAGCCGGTAGGCCTTTGGCAGGATGAAACGCCGAACGGGCTGGATCTGAGCCAGACAACCAGCGCTGAGCGCCCAAGCTATCGCACGGATGGCACCTTCCATTGGATTGAGATGGATGGGGTGGATGACGGTCTGATCTCGGCGCCGATTCTGCGGATTGGGAACCCAACGACGATGGTCATCGGCTATCAGATGCTGGCGACCGAAGGGACGGGGCGTGTGAACTTTGCCGAGATTAGCAAGAATTCGATCAATGCAATGTCGATCGGCTCGCGCCCTTCCATCGACCGTTTGCAGTATCTGAGCCGACTGAGCGAAAAGAGCGTGAGTATTTCCCACGTGAGCGCTCAGCCCCCTTACGGTGGTCATCAAAAGCGTGTTGTGACGTTGCAGGCGACCTCGGGGCAGGTGATCATTCGGATGGATGGCAATGTTGTCTTAAACACGACCCAGAACCTGACCAGCGAATTTACCGATGCTCAGCCTTTGCGAGTCGGCATTGGTGTCAGCGGGGCAAGTATGCCGGGCGCATTCCGCCTGTTTGGATTGCAGGTTTGGAATGATCCGGCAACGCAGCCCGATGCCGCGCAAATCGATCAATTGGAAAGTTGGATGGCCAACAGGATCGGTGTAACGCTGTGACCTTTTGTGTGGCTGTCCCGATTCTAGAGTTCTCAAAACCCGCCCGAGTGTGGCGGGTTTTGCTTATTTCGCAGGGGCTTAAACTTTGTAGTAGTCGCGATACCATGCCACGAAGCGGTTCACCCCGTCGCGGAAATCCGTCGCTGGGCGATACCCGGTAAGGCGCTGAAGCAAGGTCGCATCCGCCCAAGTGGCTGGCACATCGCCTTTCTGCATCTCCATGTAATTGCGCTCGGCTTTCTTGCCCAAGGCGTCCTCGATCGCCTCGACGAAATCCAGCAGACGGACCTTGTCCGAGTTTCCGACATTCACCACACGATAGGGCGCGGCGGGGGACAGGCTGTCGCCGTCCTCGATCTCGTCCTTGCTGTCTGGGCGCACCGGAGGGCTGTCGATCAACAGGCGGATACCACGGACCAGATCCTCCACATAGGTGAAGTCGCGGAACATGTCGCCGTTGTTGTAAATGTCGATGGGCGTGCCGTCGATGATCCCCTTGGTGAACTTAAACAGCGCCATGTCAGGGCGGCCCCACGGGCCATAGACGGTGAAGAAACGGAACATGGTAGAGGGAATGTTCCACAGATGCGCATAGCTATGCGCCATGGCTTCATTGGCCTTCTTGGTCGCGGCATAGATGGTCAGCGGTGTGTCGGCCTTTTCCGTTTCCGTAAACGGCATCTCGTCGTTGGCGCCGTAGACGGAACTGGTCGAGGCCATCAGCAGGTGGTCGACCTCGTGACGGCGGGCGGCCTCCATCACGTTGAAGGTGCCGACGACGTTCGAGTCGATATAGGCGCGTGGGTTTTCAAGGCTGTAGCGCACCCCGGCCTGTGCGGCGAGATGCACAATGATGTCGGGCTCAAATGCATCCGCCATCTGGTCGAACAGCTCAAGATTTTCCAACATTCCTTCAGTGGCCGAGAAGCCTTCATTCTGCAAAAGCATCTGGTGCCGGCGCTGTTTCAGGGTGACGTCATAATAATCCGTCATCCCGTCGAAACCGTGGACACGAAAGCCCTCTTCCAGCAGAAGTTTTGACAGGTGATAGCCGATAAATCCGGCCGAGCCCGTCACAAGAACCTTACGTTTACCCATTGAAAATGACCTTTTCTGAAATCGTCTGTTTCAACCCTAGACGCCGCGTACCCCAGCGCCAAGCGCCTTGGCAAGACACCGCGTTCACCGCGCAAAGCCTGTGTGGATGTCAATCTGCTCTGGTTTCAAGGTGCGCGAGGTGATAATCGCTGCCAGACAGGAACATTCAGATAAGGGTGGGAACCGCATGCCTGCTTACAGATCCAGAACTTCTACACATGGCCGCAACATGGCTGGTGCCCGTGGCCTTTGGCGCGCAACCGGCATGACCGACAGCGATTTCGGCAAGCCGATCATCGCCATCGTGAACAGCTTTACGCAGTTCGTGCCGGGTCACGTCCACCTGAAAGATCTGGGCCAGATGGTCGCCCGCGAGGTTGAGGCCGCAGGCGGCGTCGCCAAGGAATTCAACACCATCGCCGTTGATGACGGGATTGCGATGGGCCATGACGGGATGCTGTATTCGCTGCCCTCGCGCGAAGTGATTGCGGATTCGGTCGAGTACATGGTCAACGCCCACTGCGCCGACGCGATGGTCTGTATCTCGAACTGTGACAAGATCACCCCCGGCATGCTGATGGCCGCGATGCGCCTGAACATCCCGGTGATCTTCGTGTCCGGTGGCCCGATGGAAGCGGGCAAGATCGACATTGCCGATCTGGACGCCAAGAAGATCGACCTTGTGGACGCGATGGTTGCTGCCGCCGATGACAAATACACTGACGAGCAGGTTCAGCACATCGAAGAAAACGCCTGCCCGACCTGCGGGTCGTGCTCGGGCATGTTCACTGCGAACTCGATGAACTGTCTGGCCGAGGCGCTGGGTCTGGCGTTGCCGGGCAACGGCTCGACGCTGGCGACCCACGCGGATCGTAAGCACCTGTTCCTTGAAGCAGGCCGCAAGATCGTTGAAATCACCAAGCGCCACTATCAGGACGAGGAAAAAGGCCTGCTGCCGCGCGAGATTGCAACCTTTGAAGCGTTCGAAAACGCCATGTCGCTGGACATCGCCATGGGTGGCTCGACCAACACGGTTCTGCACCTGCTGGCCATCGCCAACGAAGGCGAAGTTGATTTCGACATGACCGACATGGACCGCCTGTCGCGCAAAGTGCCGTGCCTCTGCAAGGTCGCGCCGAACATTCACAACGTCCACATGGAAGACGTGCACCGCGCCGGTGGCATCTTCTCGATCCTTGGTGAACTCAGCCGCGCTGGTTTGCTGCACAATGACGTGCCGACCGTGCATTCGTCCACCATGGGTGAAGCGATTGCCAAATGGGACATCAAGGTCGCAAATAATCCCGCTGCGGAAGAACTGTTCAAGGCGGCCCCCGGTGGCGTGCGCACCACGCAGGCGTTCTCGACCCAGAACCGCTACAAGGAACTGGATACCGACCGCGAAGGCGGCGTGATCCGCTCGGCGGAGCATGCGTTCTCGAAAGACGGTGGTCTGGCAGTTCTGTTCGGCAACATTGCCGAAGACGGCTGCATCGTTAAAACCGCAGGTGTGGATGAAAGCATCCTGACCTTCACCGGCACCGCGCATGTCTGCGAAAGTCAAGACGCCGCCGTGAACAACATCTTGACCGGCAAGGTCAAGGAAGGCGACGTGGTTGTGATCCGTTACGAAGGCCCGCGTGGTGGTCCGGGGATGCAGGAAATGCTGTACCCGACCAGCTATCTGAAATCGAAGGGTCTGGGCAAAGCCTGTGCGCTGCTGACGGACGGTCGCTTCTCGGGCGGGACCTCGGGCCTGTCGATTGGCCACGCCTCGCCAGAGGCTGCCGAAGGTGGCGCAATCGGTCTGGTACAAGACGGCGACAAGATCGAGATCGACATCCCGAACCGCACCATCAACCTTGCCATCTCGGACGAGGAAATGGCCGCCCGCCGTGCCGAGCAAGACAAGAAAGGCTGGGTGCCTGCCGAGCCGCGCAAACGCAAAGTGTCCAAGGCGCTGAAAGCCTATGCGATGCTGGCCTCGTCGGCTGCAAAAGGCGCTGTGCGCGTCATCGACTAAATACAACCGGGCGCGTAGGTAGGAATACCCACGCGCCCGTTTTCCCTTTCCCGACCGCCCTATCTGCCCCTAGGCTAAGGATGCGAACGGAAAGGACCCCCCCCATGCCCATCAAAGCGATTGCCTTCGACGCCTACGGCACCCTTCTGGATGTCTATTCGGTCGGCGCCTTGGCCGAGCAGTTCTTCCCCGGCAAGGGGACGGACATCGCCGTCACATGGCGCGATAAACAGATCGAGTACACACGTCTGCGCACGATGTGCGACCGTTACGCCGATTTCTGGCAGGTGACGGGGGATGGGTTGGACTATGCCTGCGAACTGCATGGGGTCGCACCGAGCGCTGCGCAACGTGCAGCCCTGATGGGTGCCTACGAAAAGCTAACCGCGTTCGAGGAAAATCATGCCCAGCTGACCCGTCTGAAAGAGGCCGGGGTGCCGATGGCGATCCTGTCGAACGGAACGCCTGCGATGCTCGACAGCGCGTTGGAGGCCGCAGGGCTGGACGGGCTGCTGGACCACGTGTTGTCCGTCGACACCGTGGGCAATTTCAAAACCGCGCCCGAGGCCTATCAGATGGGCCCGGATGCGTTCGGTTGTGACGCGTCAGAGATCCTGTTCGTGTCGTCCAACTGCTGGGACATTTGCGGCGCCACGTGGTTTGGCTATCACACGATCTGGCTGAACCGCTATGGCCTGCCGATGGAGCGGTTAGGCGTCGAGCCAATGGCGCGCGGCAAAAGCCTACAGGATGTGGCGGATTATGCGCTGGCGTCGTTTTCCGGGTGACGCTGGGCGCGTCGCGGTCCCTGATCGGTGATCATGTCATACGACAGCGTATGGTCCAT
>CALJDH010000112.1 GCA_938023895.1 uncultured Aliiroseovarius sp. | reverse complement strand
CTCGCGCATGTAAGGCTTCGGATCCCAGTTTTCCGGGTCGGCATAATAGTCATCGATCGCCATGCGATAAGCGCGGGCGACGATGGCGCAGTAGTATTCCGACTTACCGCGCCCTTCGACCTTCAGGCTGTCGACGCCGATCTTCAGATACTCGTCCAGCTTCGGCATGATGCACAGATCGCGCGAGTTCAGGATGTAGGACCCGCGTCCGTCTTCCTCGATCGGCATGAATTCACCGGGGCGGCAGCCTTCTTCCAGTAGGAACTCGAACATATCGGCGTTGTCTTCGGTGATGTTCAGGTCTTCGATCGTGCCGTCTTTCAGACGCATCCGAACACCATAGTTCCAACGGCACGAGTTCGCGCAGTTGCCTTGGTTGGCACCACGTTCGGCCATGAAGTTCGACAGCAGACAACGACCCGAGTAGGTCATGCACATAGCGCCGTGAACGAAGGCTTCCAGCTTCACATCTGGGCATTCTTCGCGGATTTCCACCAGCTCGGGGTAGGACACTTCGCGGGCCAGAACGACCAGTTCGGCCCCCTGATCTTCCCAGAATTTCACCGACAGCCACGAACAGACATTGGCCTGCGTCGAGATATGCAGCGGCAGCTCCGGCGCGCGGGTCTTTACATATTGAAACACACCGGGATCTGCGATGATCAGCCCGTCGGGCTTCACCTTGCGCACCGTGTCGATGTATTCGTCCAGCTTTGGGATGTCTTTGTTGTGGCTGAACAGGTTCAGCGTCAGATAGGCGCGGCGGCCATGATCGTGGCAGAACTGAACGCCCTCGATCACCTCTTCCAGCGAGAACTGCGACTTGGTGCGCAGCGACATATCCGGCGTGCCCAGATACACCGCGTCCGCGCCATAAAGCACAGCCATTTTCAGTTTCCGCAGGTTGCCCGCAGGCATCAAAAGTTCAGAGCGTCGTTCAGTCATCTTATCACCCGTGTGTTCGCGCAATCGCGGGTTAGAGAAATGGCAAAGGCCCCAAAAAGGGGCCTTCATCACAAATTGTCGTTTGAAATCAGAGGCCCAGCTTGGCCGTCACGATTTCATTCACCGCCTTCGGGTTGGCCTTGCCGCCGGTGGCTTTCATCACCTGACCGACGAAGAACCCAACCAGTTTCGGGTTCTGTTTGGCTTTCTCGACCTGTGCGGGGTTGGCGGCGATCACCTCGTCCACGGCGGCCTCGATGGCGCCGGTGTCAGTGACCTGCTTCATGCCGCGGGCTTCCACGATCTCGGCCGGGTCGCCGCCTTCGGTATAGACAATCTCGAACAGATCCTTGGCGATCTTGCCCGAGATGTCACCCTTGGCGATTAGCTTGATGATGCCACCCAGCTGTGCGGGGCTGACCGGGCTTTCTTTGATCGAGTGATCTTCTTTTTTCAGACGGCCAAACAGCTCGTTGATGACCCAGTTGGCGGCCAGCTTGCCGTCATTGCCCTCGGCCACGGCTTCAAAGAAAGCAGCGTTCTCGGCTTCGGCGGTCAGCACGTCGGCGTCGTATTCCGACAGGCCAAACTGGGTGACGAAGCGGGCTTTCTTTTCGTCCGGCAGCTCAGGCAGGGTTTTGGCGATGTCGTCCACCCATTCTTGCTCGATCTCCAGCGGTAGAAGATCGGGGCAGGGGAAGTAGCGATAGTCATGCGCCTCTTCCTTGGAGCGCATCGAGCGGGTTTCGTTCTTGTCTGCGTCATAGAGACGGGTTTCCTGAACGACCTCGCCGCCGTCTTCCAGAATTGCGATCTGGCGCTTGGCTTCGTAATCAATCGCGGCCTGAATGAAGCGCATCGAGTTCATGTTCTTGATCTCGCAGCGGGTGCCCAGATGCGAGAAATCTTGCGTTTCTTGATATTTCTCGTACTGACCTGGACGGCAGACCGAGACGTTCACGTCCGCGCGCAGGTTGCCGTTTTGCATGTTGCCGTCACAGGTGCCCAGATAGCGCAGGATCTGGCGCAGCTTGGTCACGTATGCGGCGGCTTCCTCGGGCCCACGAATGTCGGGGCGGCTGACGATCTCCATCAGCGCAACACCGGTGCGGTTCAGGTCGACGAAGGACATGTTCGGATCCATGTCGTGCACGGATTTACCGGCATCCTGCTCAAGGTGGATGCGTTCGATGCGGACCTTGCGGGCCACGCCCGGGCCCATATCCACGATCACTTCGCCTTCGCCCACGATGGGGTGATAGAGCTGCGAAATCTGATAGCCCTGCGGCAGGTCCGGATAGAAATAGTTTTTGCGGTCGAAGGCCGAGAACAGGTTGATGTCTGCCTTCAGACCCAGACCGGTGCGCACGGCCTGTTCCACACAATATTCGTTGATCACGGGCAGCATACCGGGCATGGCGCTGTCCACGAAGGCCACGTTCGAGTTCGGCTCGGCGCCGAACTTGGTCGATGCGCCCGAAAACAGCTTCGCGTTCGAGCTGACCTGCGCGTGGATTTCCATCCCGATGACCAGTTCCCAGTCTTCCTTCGCCCCTGCAATCACTTTCGGCTGCGGGCTTTCATAGGCGAGATGATCAAGCATGTGTGTTTTCCCAAGTGTCAAAACCTGTCCGGGTTCTAGTTGAGGTGACGGGAAGGGGCAAGAGGGCAGGCGTGTTGGCAATGCGGGGGCTTGGATGGACGCGGCGCGAATGCTGCGACGCAGAAATAATGCTAACCTGCCTAGAGTATTCAATTTATTTCACGCGTGAATGAGAATGCATACCAGCCTTGCAAATAAGGCATATCAGCAACGTATAGCCCATTGCTGCGATGCGGCGAAAAAAGTGTTGCAATACGCAATCAACCGTCCTATTTGCCCCTGATCAGACACCGGGGGGAACGTCTGTACCAAACGTAGGTGGGAAAATGAAACGGATTATGATGGGCCTTGTGGCGACAGTGATGCTGTCGGACGCCGTTATGGCCGAGGACTTTTTTGGCTCGCGCGCGTCGCGTCAGCCGGTACTAACCATGCAGTGGGATGAGAAGCCACAGGCGAAGGCCTGGACCGATGCGACCATCGCTGCGTTGGAAAATCACGGAACCGTTCTGGCAGAAGTCGTTCCGGCGGATATCGCCGAATGGTGCCCGGATTACGAAAACCAAGACACGGCAGGGCGTAATGCGTTCTGGGCGGGCCTTCTGTCGGCACTGTCCTTCCACGAAAGCACCTGGCGCCAGACTGCAGTTGGCGGCGGCGGAAAATGGTACGGTTTGGTTCAAATCCTGCCGGCAACCGCACGTGGCTATGGCTGCGAAGCGCGCTCGGGCGAGGCGTTGAAGAACGGCGAAATGAACCTCAGCTGTGCTGTGCGCATCATGGCCGTGACCGTGCCGCGGGACAACGTAGTGTCGCGCGGGATGAAGGGCGTGGCCGCTGACTGGGGGCCGTTCCATTCGAAACGCAAGCGCGAGCACATGCGCCAATGGGTGCGTGAACAGAACTACTGCACTGCGGGTTAAGCCCGGAAGAATACTCCAAGACGGGTTCTGGGGCCGGTCGAAAAAGAAAAGGGCGGGATGTTTCCCGCCCTTTTCTTTTTGCCTATCCGTTCAGGATACGTCCCAGCATTTCCTGACTGTCGCGGCTCAGACCCTCGGTGGCCAGCACCCGCTCGATCTGGGCTTTCATCATCGCCTGTCGATCGGCGTCATACCGGCGCCACGTCTCGAAGCCTGACGACATGCGGGCGGCGATCTGCGGGTTCACTGGGTCCAGTTTGATCAGCCAATCGGCAAACAGTTTGTAGCCTTCGCCCGAGGCATTGTGGAACCCCGCCGGGTTCATGATGAACGCGCCAAAGACCGCGCGGAAGCGGTTCGGGTTCTTCCAGTTGAAAGCGCTGTCTTCGGTCAGTTTGGCAACCACATCGGCCGTGTCTTCCGGTGCAGAGTGTGTGACTTGCATGGCGAACCATTTGTCCATCACCAGCTCATCCGTTTCGAACCGTGCCCGGAAATCCGCCAACGCAGCGTCGCCCTTCTGGGCTTGCAGCAGGTAACCCAAAGCGCCCACGCGAAGCGTCATGTTGTCAGCCCGATCATAAAGCGCCTGCGCCGCCGCGCCGCCATCCAGTCGGTTCAGAAGGTTCATCAGGCCCAGCCCCAGCGCGCGCTTACCTGCCTGTTCGGCATTGGGTTGGAAGGGCTCGGTCACTTCCATCTCGGCCATCAGGCGGGGCAGCAGGTCTTGCAGGCTCTCGGCCATGGCCTGCCGCAGCGTCTGCTGGGCGCGGTAGGTTTTCATCGGATCCGGCGTGACGCCCGCGTCAAATAGGGTTTGGGCCAGATCGTCTTGACTGGGTAGGCCAAGGGTCAGCGCGCGGAAGGCGGGATCAAGGCTGTCGTCGCGCAGCATCACGGCAATCGCGTGCAGGTAATCTTCAAGCGGAGCGTCTTCGCCGGTGATCAGGGCGACCAAAACATCCTTGGCCAGTGTCCGCCCCGCTTCCCATTTGTTGAACGGGTCCGTGTCATGGGCCAGCAGGAAGGCGCGTTCTTGGGCCGAAGTTTCGCGCTCCAAGATCACCGGGGCCGAGAAGTGGCGCAGGATCGAAGGCGTGGGCTTGGCCGCCAGCCCCTCGAAGCTGAAGCTCTGCTCAGCCTCGGTCATTTCAAGGATTTGCGTTGATTGCACCTCGTCTCCATTGGGGCCCAGAAGCCCAACGGCGAGCGGGATGTGCTGCGGCAGTTTCTCGTCCTGACCGGGGGTGGGGGGCGTCGACTGCTTAAAGGTCAGCGTATAGGTGCCATCGGACCACTCTTCCGATACCGCAACACGGGGGGTGCCCGCCTGTTTGTACCAACGGCGGAACTGCGTCAGATCGCGCCCGGTGCTGTCTTCAAAGACTTTGACCCAATCCTCGATCGTGGCAGCCTCGCCGTCATGGCGATCAAAATACAGATCGAGCGCCTTATCGTAAGCCGCGTTGCCCACCAGAACCCGCAACATGCGGATCAGCTCGGCCCCTTTTTCATAGATCGTTGCGGTGTAGAAATTGTTGATCTCAACAAAGCTGTCAGGTTGCACTTGGTGCGCCAGCGGTCCGTTATCCTCGCGGAACTGACGACCGCGCAAGGCGCTGACATCATTGATCCGACACACCGCTTCCGACCGCATATCGCCCGAGAATTGCTGGTCGCGGAACACGGTCAGCCCTTCTTTCAGGCTCAGCTGGAACCAATCGCGGCAGGTGATCCGATTGCCGGTCCAGTTGTGGAAGTATTCGTGGGCGATGATGGCCTCGATCCGCTCGAAATTCGCGTCCGTGGACGTCTCGGGTGACGCCAGAACCGCAGAGGTGTTGAAGATGTTCAACCCCTTGTTCTCCATCGCGCCCATGTTGAAGTCACTGACGGCGACGATCTGGAAGATGTCCAAATCATACTCGCGGCCATAGACCTCTTCGTCCCATTTCATCGAGTCCTTCAGCGCCTGCATCCCAAACGCGGTCTTGCC
>CALJDH010000111.1 GCA_938023895.1 uncultured Aliiroseovarius sp. | reverse complement strand
CTTGGGCCGAACGGGTTTTCGTTCGAGCTGAGCTTGATCACATTCGACATCCCGTCGATGCCCGAGGCACCGCCGACATAGGGCTTGATCTGCATGATCCCCGGCTGGGGCACAGGTTTCGTCATGACTTGGCCTTTCCTTCGTACGCGGGTTTTAGACTTAGTCCAAATTCAAGACCAGCGATGTTTGGGGCCGGTCGTATTTTTCAATTAGAATGGCAAATTGGCCGCATGTTGCGCCCGCAAGCATAAAAAAAGGGCCGCGACTTGCGCGGCCCTTTGGAATTCATCTGGTGCGGCGAAGATTAGTTCTTCGCGTAGAATTCGACCACGAGGTTCGGTTCCATCACCACCGGATAAGGCACGTCCGACAGGCCGGGGGTGCGGGTGAAGGTGGCGGTCATTTTCGAATGGTCGGCTTCCAGATAGTCGGGAACGTCACGTTCTGCCAGAGCAACAGCTTCCAGAACCAGAGCCATCTGCTTGGACTTGTCACGCACTTCAATCACGTCGCCTTCTTTAACGCGGTACGAAGGAATGTTTACCTTCTTGCCGTTCACGGTCACGTGGCCGTGGTTCACGAACTGGCGTGCGGCGAAAACGGTCGGAACGAACTTGGCGCGGTACACAACAGCGTCCAGACGGCGCTCCAGCAGACCGATCAGGTTTTCACCGGTATCGCCTTTTACACGCTCGGCTTCGCCGTAGATGCGACGGAACTGTTTCTCGGTCAGGTCGCCGTAGTAGCCTTTCAGCTTCTGCTTGGCGCGCAGTTGCAGACCGAAGTCCGACATTTTGCCTTTGCGGCGCTGGCCATGCTGGCCGGGGCCGTATTCGCGGCGGTTCACCGGCGACTTGGGGCGACCCCAGATGTTTTCGCCCATGCGGCGGTCAATTTTGTACTTGGCAGCAGTTCTTTTGGTCATCTGCTGATCTCCTTCTAAAAAACTTCGAAGGGCGTTGTCCTCTGGCTTGCGCCTGACAGGGATCCCCTTGCGGGGGCCACCAACACCAATGAAAACCGGCCCCTCGCGGGACCGGATTTGGGGCTTATAGCGCCATAGGCAGCAGAGTCAATGACTAGGCCACGCCAAATTCAACTGAATCTTCCTGGATTCCGTACGGCGACGGGACAGCATGATCCACCATCTGGTCAAGCTGTGGAAACAGGCCTTTCAGACGCGCGCGATGCTCGGTCATTGTTGTGTTCAGATCCGCGAAAGCTGGGTGCAGACTCTCAACCGGGACACCATTGGCCCAGATCACCTCGTGGCGCCCAAGAAGAACCTGATAGAACGAGACTTCGGACGCTCTGCGGTCTGTCGTGATCAGGCTTCCATCCACAAGATCTGCAGCGCTGGCAAGAACCTCGTCCTGTCCAACCAATTGCTGCGCCCTCTTCCCAGACACAAGGATCTGCTGATGCGGAGACACCAGAAGGTCAGCATCAGGTTGGCCCGAACGAATTGCACCTGCGCGCAAGCGGATCGGTTTAGCGTCTGGTTCAACCATCATGCGCACCTCTGACACATGACGCTGACCCACCCAAAGAACGGGCTGCCCCCCATGTTCGCGGGTCAGAACCACGCTGCCTTCGCGCAACTCTTCAACGGCGCATTCGCCCGCAAGGGTGCGTACACGGGTACCTTGCGACAGGATAGCCACACCGGACGGGAGTTCGCTTAGGAGATCTTCTTGCGTCGCGACCAGATTGGCGCGCACGACGCGCAGTGTCGTTTCGGGACGCGGCATGGAACCTGCGAAGACCAACAGCGGGGTACCTCCGTTTGGCGACACAACCAAGGACACGCGGTAGCTGTCATAGCCATCTGTGACCTCGAACCCGACATTCAGCCTTGGGTCATCATCCGCCAGAACCTCAAGACCGGCGGCGCCGATCGTTGCTGCCCCGACAAGTTGGTGCGCGAAAATCGCCGCACGCCGTCGCTTGTCGACCTGATCCCCGACATTCTGCAACAGAGCCAGCTCGCGCGTGCGATCAAGGCGCACGGCCTCGCCACTCCATTCCCAGTCTGATCCTGTGGTTAACATTTCCATAGGTGCATTCACGGTCGAATTGACCGTTGTTTGCGCCCATGAAATTACGAAAGTGCCTTCGTAGCCCGTATTCATGGTTATACCTGCCATTATATTTTTTTTACAGGATACCACGAGCGAATCACCCTGATAAGCGTTTTGTCATCGCTCCGCGTTAGCTGTCGCAGAAGAGTGACAAATCAGCCCTTTCCGCGTCTTCTAAAGGCAGGCGAAATGCACCTCTTGCGTCGCGCGCTCAGAATTGGTAATAAATTTTTACCAGTTTCAGGAACGCACCATGCCCGTCATCACCGAAATCGAAGATCTGCGCCGTATCTATAAACGACGCGTGCCGAAAATGTTCTACGACTATGCCGAAAGTGGCAGTTGGACCGAGCAAACCTTCCGCGAAAACACCTCGGATTTTGACAAGATCTATTTCCGCCAGCGCGTTGCCGTGGACATGGACAACCGGTCCACCCGAACCACCATGCTGGGGCAGGATGTGTCGATGCCTGTGGCTCTGGCGCCTGTTGGCCTGACCGGCATGCAATGTGCAGATGGCGAAATCAAAGCTGCCAAAGCCGCCGAAGATTTCGGGGTGCCGTTCACCCTGTCCACAATGTCGATCTGCTCGATCGAGGATGTGGCCGAAAACACCTCTGCCCCTTTCTGGTTCCAAGTCTATACGCTGAAAGACGACGATTTCATGCGCCGCCTGTTCGACCGCGCGCGCGCCGCGAACTGCCCAGCCATCGTGGTAACGGTCGATTTGCAGGTGCTGGGCCAGCGCCACAAGGACTTGAAAAACGGGTTGTCTGCTCCGCCCAAACTGACTGTTAAATCTGTGGCCGATATGATGACGAAGGTGCAATGGGGGCTCGGAATGCTCGGCACCAAGCGTCGCTTCTTCGGCAATATCGTCGGTCATGCAGAAGGGGTCGAGGACCCGTCGTCCTTGCACACTTGGACCGCGCAGGCCTTTGATCCGTCACTGGACTGGGAGCGTATCAAACAGTTCAAGAAAATGTGGGGCGGCCCAATGATCGTCAAAGGGATCATGGAGCCCGAGGATGCCATCGCCGCCGTAAATGCGGGGGCAGATGCCATCATCGTCTCGAACCACGGCGGGCGCCAGTTGGATGGCGCACTCAGCTCGATCCGCGCACTGCCTGCCATTCTGGATGCTGTGGGTGACAAGGTTGAAGTGCATCTGGACAGTGGCATTCGCTCGGGTCAGGACGTTTTGAAAGCGATCGCAATGGGCGCCAACGGAACCTATATCGGGCGGGCCTTCACCTATGGTCTAGGCGCCATGGGCCAAGAAGGCGTAACGCGCGCACTCGAGGTTCTGCACAAGGAAATGGATATCTCGATGGCCTTCTGTGGCCACACGGATATCACCAAAGTCGACCGGAACATCTTACGCATTCCGAAAGGCTTCTCGGGCGAATGGGAAGACTAACCCGCGCCGTTCAAGTATTCAGGCTGGCCGACTATATGTTGGTCAGCCTTTTAAAAATAACTGCGCACCAATGCACCAGATATTAGTGTCCACCCATCAGCCACCACGAAGAACGCCAGTTTGAATGGCAGTGACACGATCGCAGGCGGCACCATCATCATCCCCATCGACATCAAAATGGCCGCGACCACGAGGTCGATGATCAGAAACGGCAGGAAGATCAGAAAGCCGATCTGAAAGGCGCGTTCTACTTCGGACAGCAGGAACGACGGCACCAGCAGCGACAGCGGCGAGGTGCCCGTCAGATCCACATTCGCGGTTTCTTCACGCAAAGTTGCCAGATGGGTGAAGGTTTCGGGATCGATGCGGTTGGCCATGAAGATGCGGAAGGGCTCGATGGCCGCGGTGAAGGCGGGTTCAAGCTCCATCCGCCCTTCGGAAAAGGGTTGCGCCCCCTTTACCCACGCCTCCATGAACACGGGTTCCATGATGAAATAGGTCAGAAACAACGCAAGGCTGATGATCAGCATGTTCGGCGGAGATTGCTGCAGGCCGATGGCCTGCCTGAGGATCGACAGCACCGTGACCAAAAACGGAAAACAGGTGATCATGATCGCAAGCCCCGGCACGATGCTGAGCAATGTGACCAGAACGAAAATCTGGATCGTGCGCGTGGCCAGCGATCCGTCGTCACCGAGCGAGATCGAAATATCCTGCGCCAGCCCTGCCTCCCCGGACGCGATCCACATCACACCAGCCAACAGCCAGCATAGCCCTGTCATCCATCCGCGCATCTGCGTTACAGCCCCGTTTTCAGATCAACCAGCTTGGTCAAACGCACCGCGATCTGCCCGTTGGGATCGCCTTCAACCTCCTGTAGCTCGCCCTGAGCAATCAGCCGGTCGCCAACGTACAGATCCACCGGATCTTCGATGCGTTTGTCCAGAGCCAGCACATCGTCTTGCTTCAGCTGCAACAGCTCTTTCACCGTCGGGCGTGCCACCCCGACCGAAATTGTGACCTCGATTGGGACGCGGGAGAAGGGGCTTGCGTCAGTTTCAAGTTCGGATTGCGGAATGGTGTCAGCCATGGTCAAAAGCCTTCTCAGTTACATGATATAACGCGTTTACCGCGTCCGAGATGCGCGCCACGGCGCCGGACAGATCCACGCTGCATTCTCGGTCACCTGTGCGCAGATAAATCTGCCCCTCCGGCAGCGTATCTTTCTCGACAATTTCAAATGGGACAGCCCCCGCCCCCTGCAAAAATGCCTCGAGCGTTGGTCGACTGTCCGGCGCCACCAGCACCTCAATCGGCGTATCGGCGAGTTCGGCAGCCAACGGCATCATCGCCTCGGAAACGATGGGGCCAAGCGCCTGGTCGAGTGCTGCTGGAAGCACCACTTGAAGCATTTGGTTTAGAAGGGGCTCAAGCGTGGACAACACGTGGCTGCGCGCTTCCTGATACGTGAAACCGAGATCTTCAAGATTGCGTGCAAACTCGGCTTGAAGGCGCCCGTTCTCTTCGGTCAGGGCCCGCGTTGCATCCGTCCATCCAGACTGATAGCCCGCTTCGTACCCCTCTAACTTCTGCGCCTCCAACTGGATCTCGTAGTCCGCACGGGTCATGGTGATCTGCGCGCTAGCATCCTCTTTTGCCGTCGCGTTCAGTACGTCTCCGAAGTCTTCCAACGCGTATCGAATGCTCATCCGGTCGCCTCCTCATCTTCTTCCATCCACCCGCGCAAGATCTCGACGGTTTCCGCCTGACGTTCGGAAATGAGGTCCCGCAAACGCTGCACCGGGTCGACATCTGGCTCTAGGTCTGCGGCCATATCGGGCAGCCCGCTCTGTGCTGGGTTGCTCGCCAACAAAGCTGGCGGCAAGGTCTCGGTTGCGGCTTGGGCAGTGGCCACAACGCCCGCAGCATCAGCCAAAGCGAGCCCGTCTTCTGGCGCAGCCGGAGACGGCAAGCTACCAGCGGGCGCCATTGCAGGGAGTTCGGCCTGAGAACTCAGCATGGGGCGCAGAACAAACAGGCCGAGGCCCAGAGTGACAACCGCAAGAATGACAAGTTTGATCACAGACATGACATCAATGCTCGCGGTATTGAACAGGCCCGATGCCGGGTCGCTTCCCGCAGCGGGAACGGGTTCGAACTCCATGGTTTTCAGCGTGATGACATCCCCGCGCACTTCGTTGAAACCGACCGCTCCGGCCACGAGTTCACGCAGGCTTTGCAGCTCTTCCTCGGGGCGCGGCGCCCATTCTACGGTCCCGTCCTCGGCCGTCGTGCGAATCCCGTCGACCAGTACCGCAACCGTCAGCCGCTTCACCGCCCCTGGGGCTTTCAAGATTTCGCGCGTCGTCTCGGACACTTCATAATTCACAAGCTCGCGCGTTTCAGAGGTGTTCGAGGATGACGATCCGCCACCATTCGCGCCGTCGCCATCAGGCAGGTTCGAGGCAACACTGACCCCACCCGCCTCGCTGTCATTGGCGGCGTTCGAGCTTTCCGAGGTGTCCGTCGACACCGCCACGCGTCCCTCGGGATCAAATCGGCGCTCGCGAATCTGCTCTTGTTCGGTGGCGGTTTCCAGATTTAGCTCGACCACAGCATTGCCGAACCCGACACGGGCCTCCAACAGACGCTCGACATTCTGCTTCAGGCGCTCGGCTTGATCCAGCGCAGCAGCCGTTCCGCCCGTCGCGGGATCCTGCCCGCCCATCAGCCCAGCGCGACTATCGATCACGGAAACCTTGTCCGGCGAAAGACCCGGCACCGCCGAGGCGACCAGAAACTTAAAGGCTTTGATTTGTGCTGCAGGCAGCGTTCCGCTGCCCGTCGTCAGCGTCACAGATGCCGACGGTTCGTTCCGCTGGCGAAACTGCCGAGACGATGTGTTTGCAATATGAACGCGCGCGTTGCGCACCATTGGACTAGCCACGATCGTGCGCGCCAGCTCGCCTTCTTTCGCGCGCCAATAGGCGGCGTCAAACATCTGCGATGTGGTGCCAAAGCCGCTTAGCCCGTCCAGAAGCTCATATCCTTTACCGGAATTCGCCGGCAGCCCTTCACTAGCCAAGGTCATCCGCAACGCATCACGATGTGCCGCGTCAACAAAGATCGAATCGCCGCGGATCTCGAAGGCGACATTGCGCCCTTCAAGAGCCTGCACGATCTCGCCCGCGGCGCCGCTTTCCAGCCCCGCATAAAGCAGGGTTAATTGCGTGCGCGTCGCCATACGCGACAAGCCGATAATCGCTAAAAACATGGCCAAGGTCGCGGCGATCACGATGGTCCGTTTCCGTAGGTCCATCGCCCCCCAAACCGAGATCAATTGTTGCAAGACGTAACTCCTTATCCGAGCGGGCTTCTACCCCCGTCATGTCAACCTGTTTTCCCTGATCGGCCTTAATAATTGGTTAGTGCCCGTCGGTTTAAATCAACGCAGCGAAATTGGATTCGAGGAACACATGTCAAACGCGGACATCACGGCAGAAGCCGCGGAAGAAGAGGCTCCGGCCAAGAAATCCAAGAAGGGTTTGGTTGTTGGATTGGTGGGCGCTCTTTTGCTGGGCGGGGGCGGTTTCTATGCAACCTATGCAGGGCTAATCGGCGGAACTTCCGCGTCGGAGGCCGAAGAAGAACCCGCTATGGACTTACAGGAGCTGCCCGCCGTCAGCTTTGTCGAGCTGGACCCGCTTGTCATCTCTCTTGGAACCAACGCGCGTAGTCGCCACCTGCGCTTCCGCGCGTCCCTTGAGGTTGAGCCAGCTTATGAAGAGGACGTGATCAAGCTTAAACCCCGCGTAATCGATGTGTTGAATGCCTATCTGCGCGCGGTGGATACGGCGATGCTGGAAGACCCGCATTCTCTGGTCAAACTGCGCGCTCAAATGCTGCGCCGCATACAGCTGGTCACAGGCGATGGGCGCGTGCGCAACCTTCTGATCCTCGAATTCGTACTAAATTAGGGAGTAAGGATATGGACTTTATCGCAGACATCATCCTTGGACTTGGGGCCTTCGGTGCCGCGCTGTATTGCCTGATCCTGTCGCGCCGCTTGAAGCGCTTCAACAACCTTCGGGATGGTATGGGCGGTGCCGTCGCCGTGCTGAGCGCACAGGTCGACGACATGACGAAAACGCTGGACCATGCTCAATCGGCAGCTGGCCAAAGCGCCGCTGTTCTGACGGAACTAACCGAGCGCGCCGAGGCTTCTGCGCGCAAGCTGGAACTTATGATGGCCAGCCTTCATGACCTACCGGAACCTGCATCTCCAAATCGCGCCGAACCGCCCCAGAACAGTCCGCGACAAGAGGGCTTTGCCTCGACTCAGGCATCGAATCCGGAACCCAATCCTGACATTCCCATCTTCCTTCGCCATGGCTTTATGGAGGCTGCTGAATGAGCACGGCACCTAACAAGAAACCCAAATCGCGCGCACGACTGCGCACACGCGGGATCCTCATTCTGCTGGCCGCCGCCTTGGCAACGTCCGGCTTGTTGCGACTAGGCCCGGCCACAGCGGCCTTTGCTGAGGATCTCTCGGAACTGCTTGCGGGCACTTCGGCCGATCAAAGCGACGATGTTCCAGCGCCGAAGCCTCAGGATGTGGCCGTTGTGCTGGCTGCACTCCAAGAGCGCGAGGCCGTGCTGGAAGAGCGCGAGAACAAGCTTTCTCAGCGTCTTGATGCACTTAACCTCGCCGAGGAGCGCGTATCTTCGAAACTACAGGAACTGACCAAAGCTGAAGAAACACTTGCGGCGACAATGGCAATCGCCAAGACGGCAGCGGCGGACGACCTGTCGCGGCTGACAACGCTATATGAGAACATGAAACCCAAACAGGCAATCCCACTATTCGAGGCTATGGAACCAGAGTTCGCCGCTGGCTTTATTGCGCAGATGAAACCAGCAATTGCGGCGCAAATCATGGCGGGTATGGACCCCCAGACCTCCTACGCCATTAGCGTTGTATTGGCCGGACGGAATGCCGCTGCCCCGACACAGTGATCGAATAATCAGAAATTAACCCGTCCATGCGATGTCTGGATTGTCCAGGCTTGAACTAGCAAAGGTGTGTCATGATTGGTTTCGTTGGTATTGCGCTGATTTTCGTCATGGTTTTCGGCGGTTATCTTGCTGCTGGTGGCAAGATGGGGATCATTCTGAAATCACTACCGTTTGAATTCACCATGATCGGCGGTGCTGCCGCAGGTGCGTTTGTGATTTCGAACGACATGGCCTCCATCAAGCACACGATCAAAGATGTAAAAAAGGTTTTCAAGGGGCCCAAATGGAAGCCTGAAGACTACCGCGATTTGCTGTGTTTGCTGTTCGAGTTGATCCGCCAAGCACGCCAGAACGCCGTTGCTTTGGAAGAACACATCGAAGCCCCTGAAGACAGCCCGATTTTTCAGCGCTACCCCAATATTCTCGCCGATAGGGAAGCGATCGAACTGATCTGTGATACTTTGCGATCCGCGTCCATGAACTACGACGACCCCCATCAGGTTGAGGAGGTCCTTGAAAAGCGGATGGAGGCAAATCTGCATCACGCTCTGCACTCCAGTCACGCCCTACAGTCAATGGCCGACGGCCTACCCGCACTGGGCATCGTAGCAGCGGTTCTCGGTGTGATCAAAACCATGGGTTCCATTGATCAACCGCCTGAAATCTTGGGGAAGATGATCGGTGGCGCGCTTGTTGGGACGTTCCTGGGGGTATTTCTGGCCTATGGCTTGGTCGGACCATTCTCGGCCAAAGTGAAATCTGTGACTGAGGAAGAGGCGCATTTCTACCAGCTCATTCGCGAAGTGCTGGTCGCCAACCTCTACAATCATTCGGTCAATATCTGCATCGAAGTCGGGCGTCAGAACACGCCCGGCTCACATCGCCCTAGCTTCACCGATCTCGAGGAGGCCCTGAAAGAAATCAAGAAGGCAGCAGCATGAGAAACTGGACCTCACTTGTCGCGGCGATGTGTTTGATAGCCCTGCCAGCACAGGCGCGGAACGTCGCTGTCCGTTCAGGAGAGCACGACGGGTTCACACGCCTTGTGATCTATGCTCAACCCAAC
>CALJDH010000110.1 GCA_938023895.1 uncultured Aliiroseovarius sp. | reverse complement strand
CTGCAGCTGAAACCCTGCCCCGGCGACGTGATGATGGTGACCGAACAACGGGCCGAGAACTGGGACAACCACCTCGCGCTTCTGGACGCCAGCCAAGCCAGCTATTGCGTGGGTTGGATTGACGCCACGGCGACGGGCGCTAGCCTTGGACGTGGCATCGTGGAAGAGGCCGAACTGGCTGCGGGGCTGTTACCCAAAGCTAAACCGTCGAAATCTGTCCCAATGGATGCGCCTAGTTTCGCGCTGTCCGGCCCGATCGTGCGGACGTTCAACAACGCGTATTACAAACGCGTGCCAACCTCGGGCCGGTCCTCGGTCAAACGGATCGACGAGTTCTTCTTCCCGCTAGACAAGATACATGACTGGAACCGGCTCTATGGCAAGCGCGGCTTCTATCAGTTCCAAAACGTCGTCCCATTGGATCAGGCCGACGCGCTGAAAAAGATGCTGTCCGAGATTGCCGGGGCGGGCCTTGCCTCGCCCCTCGCAGTGCTCAAACGCATGGGACCCGGACGCGCGGGGCATATGAGCTTCCCTATGGAAGGCTATACGCTGGCTGTGGATTTCCCCGCGCGTGATGCGGCGCCCGAGCTGATCGCGATGCTGGAAGACATGACTGTGGATGCGGGTGGACGTTTGTATCTGGCCAAAGATGCGCTGGCCACCGGCCCTGCGATCAAGGCGATGTATCCGGAGCATGGCGATTGGGTGAAGGCGGTGAACAAGGCCGACCCCGACCATACCCTTGAAACCGACATGGTGCGGCGGCTGGACCTGCGCACGGCAGGAGGTGCGTCATGACACAGAATTGCTGGATCATTCTGGGGGCAACGTCCTCGATGGCGCGGGCCTTTGCCAATGCGGTTGCCGATCAAGGGGCCAGTGTCATTCTGGCGGGCCGCGACATGGAAGACCTGAAGCGCTCGGCCACGGACCTGTCCGTGCGCGGGATCGAAGCGATTGCGATGAAGTTCGACGCCCGTGACAGCGCCACCTTCGGTCCGATCATCGCGCGCGCCGAACAGATGGAGGGCGTGATCAACGCCGCGGTCTTTGTGGGCTCTATGCCGCCGCAAGAGGCCATCGACGCAGATCCCCGCCTGATCGACGGCGTCATCAAGGACAGCCACACCGGGCCGGCAGCTTTCCTGACCCAGCTGGCTCCGGTGATCGAAGCACGCGGCGCGGGCACGGTTGTCGGTGTCGGCTCTGTTGCTGGGGATCGCGGGCGGATCGGGAACTATGTCTATGGCTCGGCCAAGGCTGGCTTTGCGACCTATCTATCGGGCCTGCGCAATCGTCTCACCCGTTCTGGGGGGCATGTGGTGACAGTTAAGCCGGGCTTTGTGGACACCGCCATGACGTGGAGCATTGAAGGGATGTTCCTTGTCGCCTCGCCCGAGGCTGTGGCCAAGGATATTCTCAAAGCAGTCGAGAAGCAGAAGAATGTGATCTATACGCCGTTTTTCTGGCGCTACATCATGCTGATCATCCGACATATCCCCGAATTTATCTTCAAGAAAATGTCGATCTGACCACAAAGCCCCCACCGTCGTGTGGGGGCTTTGTTTTGTAGGGGTTAGCGTCCCGATACGGACTGCCCCGGGGTACCTGTCAGCGTCGAGCCGACGTTGCCCCAGCCGCCATTGCCACCACCGGACACAAACTTGGCGACGCCGCCATTGCCCTCGAGGCCAAGCGCATCTTTCAGGGGCGAGTTGTTACCGCCTCCACCCTTCTTCAAGGCCGATGCCATGGCTTTGGCTTCTTCGGGATTGTTCTTTCCGGCCAGCGCAGGCGATGCCGCCAGCAAAAGTACGGTTGATACGCAGATCGTCAGATTTTTCATGGTCTCACTCCAGTTTCTGTTGGTATCTGAATTACGGGCTCAAGGTCCCCTTGGATCAAAAAACAAACGGGGTCCCATAGGGACCCCAACTTGCTTTAATTGCACCGTTTCGGCTGGGACCGTCAGCCCCCGACCCCGAACCACTGCTGCCACAGACCGGCGGCGTAGAACATGATGGCCAGTGTCATCAGGATCAACCCGATGCCGCGTTTGTCCTTCATGGCAAAGACAATCGGGTCGTAATCTTGCTTGCCATGCCAGCCCAGTGACACCATGCGGATCATCCACCACGCCAAGGGGATTTCCGCCACCCAGATCAACCAGCGGGTTTTGTACAGACCGATTGCTTGCTCGGTGAAGGAATAGAGGAAAAAGGCGACCAGTGCGGCGACCACACCAAGGGCCGCGACGTTCAGAAGGTCGGGGCGGTCCGGGCGACCATATCCGCGCCCCGGAAGGCGTTCATCCGACGTTGCCAAGGTTAGCTCGGTCAGGCGCTTCACGCAGCCAAGTGCAAGGAATACCGGGAAAATAAAGACCAGAAGATATCCCGAAACATAGATCCCGGTCGCGGCAGCACCGGCCACAACGCGCAGGGTATAGAGCGAGGCCAGAACCGCGATGTCGATCCACCGCATCCGCTTAAGCTTCAGTGAATAGGCCAGCGACATCGCCATATAAAACGCGACCACGCCAAGGAATGCCCAAGACAGCGCCGCGGCGACCCCCAAAGCGATCGCGGATAGAAGCAAGAAACAGAGCATCCCGATCTGGATCGGCACCGCGCCCGACGCGAAGGGGCGGTTCTTCTTGGTGGCGTGCAGGCGGTCCGCTTCCAGATCCAGCAGGTCATTCACCAGATAGATGGACGAGGCCGCAGCCGAAAAGGCCACAATCCCAAGCATCGCAGCAATCAATGTGGGCATATCAAAGGCATGGCCCGCGATCATAGGCAGAAGCAGCAGAACGTTCTTCACCCATTGATGCGGGCGGAAACTGCGAAGCACATCGGCCATCCGCCAACCGCCTTTGATCCGGGTAAGGGACTGGCCTCGCGCCTCGATCTGGCGCGCAGATGCAGCGTCTCCGACGACGATCGCATGATCGGACTTAGACCAGATCGCCCGATCAACGGGCGCGTTGCCAGCATAGTCAAACCCTTGCGCGCCGAAGGTTTCGACCAAGGCTGCGGCCTTGCGGTCCCCTTTCAGGTTGGTCTGCCCGTCCGAAGCATAAACACGCGGTGACAGGTCATGGTCGCGGGCCAAGGCTGCGACCAACGGCTGGTGCGAGGCCGAGGCCAGAATGACCTCACGCCCCTCGGATTTGGCTCGTTCGGCAAGGTCAACGACCTCGGGTTCGACCGGAAGCAGGTCCGTACGCAAATTTGCAATTTCGGCCAGCTCGGCTTTTAGGCGTGCGGGGTGTTTCAGGTTCAGAAAGCTCACTTTCAGGGTGCGGATGGGATCCTTGCCCAAAGCAGCCCAGAAACTTTCGAACAGGATATCCGTGCGCAGAAAAGTCCCATCAATGTCCAAAACCAAGGGTTTCTTTTGTACGTCGTCACCCATTCGAGGGGGCTCCCATCACTGTAAACACGCAGCCATCCGTCAACAGCTCGGGCGGCGTCATACATAATCCGCGCGCGACATGCCATGCGGCCAATACCTTGGGGACATAGGCACGGGTTTCAGGGTATGGCGGGATCCCTCCATGCTTCCCCACCGCGTTTTCGCCCGCATTATACCCCGCAAGCGCAAAGATCGGATCACCATTGAAATGCTGGATCAGCCATTCCAGATAGGCCACGCCCCCTTCGATGTTCTGTGCTGGGTCGGCACTATCCGACACGCCGAACCGCTCTGCCGTTGCGGGAATAAGCTGCATCAACCCTTCCGCTCCAGCCTCGCTAACGGCCTGCGGTTGCCCAGAGCTTTCGACTGAAATCAATGCAACCACCAAAGCCGGGGAAACCGGCGTTCCGACGGTGACGCGCAGAATATCCGCCCCATGAATACGCGCTATGTCCTGCAAATGCTGCAATCTTGGTTGTGCCAATCCGTCGCGTTCCGAAACTGCATTGATGGCTTTGCGAACATTGGCGGGCCCGGTGTCTGCCAGCTTAGGAGACACCTCTCGCCAAAACCAATCCCACGCGGTTGGCGCGGGCAAGGCTAGTTCTGGATTCGCCTTTGCATCTACGCCCATTTTTTGAGGAACAGCGAGCGCTGCCGCTTGCTCTTCAGGGTCAATCTGAACAGTCAAGCGCCGTGTCGCGCCTGCTTGTGGTGTAGCGACGCGTTTGAATGTGAAATCCGGGTAAGGAGCAGGTGTATCCTGCCCAAAGGCAGCCCCTGCCAGTCCAAGCACCCAGACCGCTCCAATATACAATAATTGCCGCATTTTGCGGTTCTCTGCTCTATCTCATTAACTGATTCATTTCTCGCAGATTAGGGGGGGAATCGCTAGTTTTTCCTGAGATCGCGCAAAGTACCGCCGTCCAACTGGCCGAAATCATATGGAGTTTCCCCGAAGTCACATTCTAATTTAACAAGTATTAACAACAGATTACAAATGGGGACTTTAAAAAACCCACCCCAAGCGAGAAAACGTACGAAACCCGCCCAATTCTTGCCTCATTCCAAGGGCTTATTGTTGCCATGCTGAGCGGAATGTAGGAATGATCCTGCAAAACGTTTACAAATCCTGAACGCTCAATCAGAGGTAAGCAAAATGAAACTGTTCGAGATGATCAAAACCTTCAAGGCCGACGAAGACGGCGCTGTAACTGTTGACTGGGTAGTGCTGACCGCTGCTATTGTTGGCCTTGGCATTGCCGTACTTACTTCGGTTTCCGGCGGTACAACTTCGCTGGCCGATAAAATCTCGTCGACCCTGTCGGGCATGAGCATTATGTCTCACTAAGGCTTCAGGGTTTGGCGCATATTAACTAGTAAAGGAAAATATTATGAATCTTGTTGAGATGATCAAAACCTTTAAAGCCGATGAAGACGGCGCTGTAACTGTAGACTGGGTTGTCCTGACGGCAGCTGTTGTAGGTCTCGGTATCGCTGTCATGACCTCGGTTTCGGGCGGTACCACGTCGCTTGCTGACAAAATTTCGTCAACCCTGTCAGGAATGAGCATTTTGTCTCATTAATGTTGCCTAAATATGAATACGGAAGCCGCGCCCTTGGGCGCGGCTTTTGTTTGAGAGGAACGCTCATGCCGGTCATAGCCAGGCCTGCGCCCCAGCAACCTAAAGATGTAGAATTGACACTCTGAGCACATTTTCTCATTAATTCAGCCGCTCATACTTTATGGGCTGGAAATTATTGCCGTTTCCTGTGATTTTCACCCGGACTCTGCGTATTGTCTCTGATTTGGACCAAATCCTCAGATGCAAACAGGTTCATGCTCGCAGGCGGCAGATTGATATGCACGAAAGGAATTCGGATGCGCTTGATTTTCGGACTAGTCTTGGTGGTCGGCATCGGCCTAGCTGGTTTTGCCGTTTATATGGCGCGCGATTTCATTGGAGGCTATCAAGCACAGCTGGACGCCGAACGTGCGGCACGCGGGGCGATCATCCCTACCGTCGATGTTTTCGTCGTCAACAGAACATTGCGATATGGCCAACAAATCACCGCTGAAGATATTCGCGCTGTGAGCTGGCCTGAGACTGCCATCCCGGAAGGAACCTTCCGGACCATCGAAGAAGTTTTCCCGGAAGGCGAACGCAAATTCCGCACCGTAATCCGCGCCATGGAGAAAGACGAAGCGCTGATGAGCGTCAAAGTTTCAAGGCCCGGCGCAGACGCAGGCGTTTCATCGCGCCTGACCCAAGGCATGCGCGCATTTGCAATCCGCGTAGATGTCAGCTCGGGCGTGTCTGGCTTCTTGCGTCCTGGTGACCGGGTGGATGTCTACTGGTCCGGCACGGGTGTGAATGAAGTCGGCGTCACCGAAGCCATCACCAAGTTGATCCTAGCAAGCGTCGACCTGATTGCTGTCGACCAGATTGCTGATAGTGATCGCGCGGCCCCAACAATCGCACGGACTGTCACCGTAGAGGTAACCCCCCGACAAGTTGCCGCGCTGGCGCAAGCTCAGGCAAGCGGACGCCTGTCACTGGCATTGGTTGGCGCACAGGACGAAACGACCACGGACGCCGTCGAAGTCGGTCAGGGCGAAATTATTGGCGAGATCAACACGCCCAAGGCGCAAAGCTGCACCGTCCGCACCCGCCGGGGCGCCGAGATCATCGAAACCCCCATCCCTTGCCCCAACTAAGGTAAGGCAAAATCACTTCGCCGGGGCGAGTTCGGAATAAGTGTTGCGTTAGGTACACATAAGCCCCGGCCTTAACGTCTTTGATTGTTGATTTTTCGTTCAATCCGTCGCAGTGTTGCGACTAATAAGCGGTGATTGCCCCGAAAAGAGGGCTACATTGACAACGAGCAAAGGGGAAATCCTATCTTCGGTGGGTTCCCATACATGTACGTGATCAGAGAGGCAGGATCACATGAAGATCGATCGTTTTATCAAGGCAGCCCTATTGGGCCTGTCGTTAGGAGTTGGAACTGCACCTGTAACAGGTTCTGCAGAGACTCTTCGTGTTACTGACACCGGTCCATCGCGCGCATTGAAGGTTCCGATGAACCGCGCCGTGGTCGTTGAAAGCGACAACCCGTTTGCAGAGCTTTCCATTGCAAATCCCGGCATCGCAGACATTTCGACCCTGTCGGACCGCACAATCTATGTGTTGGGCAAGACACCCGGGCGCACAACGCTGACCCTTCTGGGGCCGGACGGCAAGCTTCTGAGCAACGTTGAAGTGCATGTCACACCCGACATCAGTGAATTCAAAGAACGTCTTCGCCAAATCCTTCCCAGTGAAGGAATTGAAGTGCGCACAGCCAATGACGGTATCGTGCTGTCTGGCGTTGTCAGTTCTCCGCAGCAAATGACACTGGCGCTTGATCTGGCGAACCGCTACGCACCTGATCGCGTGTCCAACATGATGAGCGTGGGTGGCACCCAGCAAGTGATGCTGAAAGTTCGCTTCGCGGAAATGGGACGGTCAGTGCGCAAAGCGCTGTCAAGTTCGGTGCAATTGGGTGGTGCTGCCGGAGGCGTCGCCTTGGGTGGCAACACTGGTACCTGGCTGCAAAACGGGAACGCCCTTCCAGACGCTGAAAGCATTATCGTAAGTGGCGACCAAGAAGGCGTGGCGACCATCGGCTTTAATGCCGGTAGTTTCCAAGTCGGCATTCTTCTGGAAGCGCTTGAATCCAAGGGTGTTATTCGCACTCTCGCAGAACCCAACCTGACGGCTCTGTCAGGTCAGGAAGCTTCATTCCTGGCGGGTGGTGAATTCCCGATCCCGGTAGCTCAGGAAGACGGAGCGATCACCGTGGCCTATAAGCCATTTGGTGTAGAGCTTAACTTTACTCCGACTGTGCTGACGGATGATGTGATCAATCTGCAGCTTAAAGCAGCTGTATCCGGCTTGGACAGCTCGGTCAGCTACCAGAATGGCGGTCTGATCCTGAACTCGTTCCGCCGCCGTGAAACATCTACAACGGTTGAACTGCGCGATGGAGAGAGCTTCGCCATTGCCGGTCTGATCGAAGACGATTTTCAGGATGCCATCGGCTCGGTGCCGTGGCTTGGTGATCTGCCGGTTCTGGGTGCCCTCTTCCGCTCGACGGAATACGAGCGCCGCCAGTCCGAACTGGTTATCATCGTGTCGGCCCATCTGGTGACCCCCACCCGCGGTGAGTTCCTGGCCGTTCCGACCGATCGCATTCGCCCGCCGTCCGAAAAAGACCTGTTCCTGTTTGGTAAAACAGCTAATTCCTCGGCTCCCGTGGATGGCATCGCTGCAGAAATTGCGAAGCAGGACTTCTCGGGCTCTTACGGCTACGTGATGGAATAAGGATAGCGACATGAAACGGATCAAACCAATTATCGCCGCCACGTCAGTTATCGCAGTTCTTTCAGGATGCGCGGACAACCCGCAGGCGATGCACTTCTGGCTAAACGAAGCAGGTGGCAGCCTGGACGAAGGCGGCTTCGGTGTGCCAACCGCTCACAACATTGGTGTTCACACAGGGAAGATCAACGTCATTCAGGCGCTGGGTGAACGCTTCAGCCGTGAGATTGGCGATACGGTAAACTTCGAGTTTAACAAAGCCGATCTGACGCCCGAAGCACGGAGCATCCTGAACACGCAGGCCAAATGGATCCTGCAGTTCCCGGAAATTCGCTTCCGCGTCTATGGGCACACCGACCTAGTCGGCTCGACCGCGTATAATAACCGTCTCGGCATGCGCCGTGCGCGCGCTGTTGTGAACTACCTGGTATCGCGTGGCATCAGCCGTTCGCGCCTTGAGGCTGTGGTCAGCTATGGTGAAACCCGCCCGCTGATCCAGACCGATCAACGCGAACTGCGCAACCGCCGCACCGTGACCGAAGTCAGTGGCTTTGCGAACAACCGAAAGGCCACTCTTCTTGACGGTAAATACGCTGAGATCATCAACCGTCAGTATATCGCGAGCGCTGTGCCGCCCCCGGAAATCGCGCAAGGCGGTACCGGTACGGTTGAGTAAAATCACATCACATCTTCATGGAATGGGGCGCATATACATTGCGCCCCTTTTCTTATGTAAACAGTGCGCCGTTCTACTGTTTCCATAACCAATCATGTCACGAACCAAGTGTGCACATTCAGTTTATTTCATTCCTTATCAATGCTATAATGGGATTTGATTGAGGTAAGAGCGGCTCTGTAGAACTCCAATTTTTCGTTCGCAAGGGCGAAACAGATCCTTCCAAAATGGGCACACCGTCCATAAAATGCGGATAATGAAGCCGAAGGGCCGCATTCTTGCCTAGATTCCCTGCGACGGTTCACTCCTCCAGGGCGCTTTTTTTTATGAGTGTTTGCGATTCGCAATTAACGAGAGAACCCGGCCGCCCGATCCGAAAAGACGGCAGTGCCGGATATGAAAGGAACAAGGAAATGAGTGGCAGCGCCGAGCTACAATCTGATCCCGAACCGATCACCGCGTGTACTGTCTCGCGAGATGTACAGAATTTCGACCTTCTAATCGAAGATATGGAAGCTGAGCTGGGCGAAGCGTGGGGCGATCTTCCGATCGACGACGCTGTTGCGTTCTTCTCGCAGCCAGATGGCAAGGACCTTGAATTCATCGCCATGGCGCTGGACGATCAAGACGAAGCTGATCTAAGCACTGTCGCATCCGTGATCAAAGCCGCCGTGCAGCGGAACATCAAAGTGATCGTCATCGCCGAAGAGGTCAGTCCGATTGCGCTGCACCAGCTGCTTAAGCTGGGCGCCGAAGAATTTGTCCCCTACCCGCTTCCTGATGGCGCCCTTCACGACGCGATCAAGCGCATGCGCGAGAAAGAGGTCGAACCGGTAGCCCCGATCACCACCCCGGAACAGACGCCTCGCAAGTCCACCGGCAATCGTGAAGCGGTCATACTGGCCGCTCAACCTATGGCTGGCGGCACCGGAGCGACAACTTTTGCCGTCAATTTGGCGTGGGAATTGACGCAGGTGGCTGGCAACACGCCTCCGCGCGTTTGTCTGCTTGATTTCGGCCTGCAATTCGGGTCGACCGCGACCTATCTTGACCTTCCTCGCCGTGACGTGGTGTACGAACTGCTGTCAGATACCGAAATGATGGATCAAGAGATCTTCATGCAAGCCCTTCTGACCTATGAAGATCGTCTGCACGTTCTGACCGCTCCACCAGACATTCTTCCGCTGGACATGATCACCGTCGAGGACGTCGAGCGGATCGTCGAAATGGCACGGACCAATTTCGACTATGTCATCATCGATATGCCCAACACATTGGTGCAATGGACCGAAACGGTTTTGCAAGCGGCGCATGTCTATTTCGTGACACTCGAACTGGACCTGCGTTCGGCCCAGAACACGCTGCGGATGATCAAGGCGCTGAAAGCCGAAGAGCTTCCGGTTGAAAAGCTGCGCTATGTCTTGAACCGCGCGCCCAAGTTTACCGATCTGTCCGGAAAATCGCGCGTAAAGCGCTTGGCTGAAAGCCTCGACATCTCGATCGAGCTGATGCTGCCTGACGGCGGCAAGCAGGTGCCCGAGGCGGGGGATCATGGTGCCCCGCTGGCCAACTCCGCTCCGAAAAACGTGTTGCGAAAAGAGCTTCAGAAGCTTGCTAAATCCGTACACGACTTGAACCAAGCTGACATTGCAGCCCAGTAAATCCTATCGGAGGCAACATGTTCTCGCGTTACAAGAAACCTGCAAAGCCTCAGACAAAAGGCGGTAGCCCGCTGGCCGCACTGGATGGCGGACAGATTGAAGAGGGCATCATCTCGGCCCCTCCCAAGCAAGCAGCAGCCCCGAAGGTAAAGGCTCCGGAACCAGTCAAACCGAAGGCCCCGGCGGCCGCGGCTCCGTCCGACAAGGAACGCAAGCGCAAAGAACGTCTGTCTGAAATCAAGACAGAGCTTCACAAAGAGCTTCTGGACAACCTGAATCTAGGTGCCCTCGACGGTGCTTCGGAAAAAGATCTTCGCGCCGAAATCACTGATATTTCGTCAGAATTTCTAACTACGCGCGACGTGGTCCTGACCCGCGACGAGCGCTTGATCCTAAACCAAGAACTGTATGACGAGGTCAAAGGACTGGGCCCGCTGGAACCCCTTCTACAGGACGAAACTGTCAACGATATTCTGGTGAACGGCCCGCAGCAGGTTTTCATCGAACGTGACGGTAAGCTTGAACTGACCGACGTGACCTTTAAGGATGAACGTCACCTTCTGCGCATCATCGACAAGATCGTGTCAGCCGTTGGTCGCCGCGTAGATGAACAAAACCCGCATGTGGACGCACGTCTTGCTGATGGCTCGCGTTTCAACGCGATGGTTCCCCCGATTGCCGTGGACGGCTCTCTTGTCTCCATTCGTAAGTTCAAAAAGGACAAGCTGGGCATCAACGAGCTGGTAAACTTCGGCGCCTTCTCGGAAGAGATGGCCGCCTATCTTCAGGCCGCTGTTGCCACCCGCTTGAACGTGATCGTGTCTGGCGGTACGGGCTCGGGTAAAACGACCACACTGAACGCCCTATCCTCCTTCATCGATGACAGCGAGCGCATTCTGACCATCGAGGATACGGCGGAACTTCAGCTGCAACAGACCCATGTGGGCCGGATGGAAAGCCGTCCAGCAAACGTCGAAGGCAAAGGCGCGGTCAGCCAGCGCGACTGTCTGAAAAACGCTCTGCGGATGCGTCCTGACCGCATCATCGTGGGCGAGACGCGCGGCGAAGAAGTTATCGACATGCTGCAGGCCATGAACACCGGTCACGATGGGTCGATGACGACGATCCACGCCAACTCGGCCCGAGATGCTGTGTCGCGTCTGGAAAACATGGTAGCGATGGCCGGGATCGAAATGCCGATCAAAGCCATCCGCAGTCAGATCGCCTCTGCTGTGAACCTGATTGTACAGGCCAGCCGTCTTCAGGACGGGTCGCGTCGCATGGTTTCGATCACCGAGATCACCGGCATGGAAGGCGAAGTTATCTCGATGCAGGAAGTGTTCCGCTATGAGCGCTTAGGACTGGCGCCGGATGGCAAAATCATCGGGCGCTTCAACGCCACCGGTGTTCGATCTCACTATGCCGAGCGCTTCCGCCAGTGGGGTTACGACCTTCCCGCATCGATCTATGAGCCCTGGAGCGACTAAGCATGACGATCTCTGCTGAACCGATTATCTATGGTCTGATCTTTCTGGCAGTTCTACTGCTGGTCGAAGGCATCTATCTGACATTGTTCGGAAAATCCATTAGCTTGAACAGCCGCGTGAACCGTCGTCTGGACATGCTGGAAAAGGGTGCAGCCCGCGAAGAAGTGTTAGAGAAACTCCGCAAGGAGATGAGCCAGCACGTCAAGGCGCAAGGCATTCCGTTCTATTCCCTTCTGGCCACCAAAGCGCAAAAGGCCGCTTTGGCGTTCACCCCCACACAGCTGATCGTCATTATGGCGGCCCTGACCGTCTTTGCCTATTTCGGGCTGAGTGTGGCCACCGCCGCCAGCCTGCCAGTGCGCATTGGCGTGTCTATTGTCATGGGCGTTGGCGGGGTTTTCTTCTGGGTCAGCAACAAAGCCAAGAAGCGAATGTCGATGATCGAGGAGCAACTGCCCGACGCGGTTGAACTGATGGTGCGCTCGCTGCGCGTAGGTCACCCGTTCTCGTCGGCCGTGCAGATCGTCGCTAAGGAAGTACCCGATCCGCTGGGAACCGAAATGGGACTGATTGCCGACGAAAGCGCTTATGGACGTGACGTGGGCGAGGCTCTTGCGAACATGGCCGAACGCATGGACAATCAGGACATGCGTTTTCTGGCGGTGGCTGTGACAATCCAGCAGACTTCGGGTGGTAACCTAGCCGAGATCCTAGACGGTCTGGCCAAAGTTATCCGGTCGCGCTTTCGCCTATTCCGCCGGGTCCGCGCTATCACGGCCGAAGCCAAATGGTCCGGCAATTTCCTGTCCGGGTTCCCTCTTGTCGCGCTGGTCATGATCAACCTGATCCAGCCCAACTATTACGACGATGTCCGTGAAACATCCTATTTTATTCCAGCCTGCCTTGTCGTTGGTGGCTTCCTGATCGCCAACATCATCGTGATGCGTATGCTTGTGAACATCAAAGTCTAGGTCTACGAAACCATGCAATCCATTATTGACTTCCTGACTGAACAGCTTGGCCCCGCAGGGCCAATTCTTGCACTGGGTGGCGCCGGTATTGTTCTGGTTGTCGTCACCTTGCCCTTTGTCCTTCGCAAGCAAGTTGATCCGCTGGACAAACTTAAAAAGCAGCGCGAAGGCACGGCACGGAGCAACCAGAAAGCCGATCTTCGTGTCGCCCAAGGGTCAACGAAGCTTGAGAAGTACTCGGCGTTTCTCGAACCGCAAGATGCGGAAGAATACTCAGCAGTTCAGCTTAAACTGCTTCAGGCAGGCTATCCCGGTAAAAACGCCGTTCAGACGTATCACTTCATGCAATTTGCCTTGGGCGTCGGCCTTTTGGCGTTCGGTGTGTTCTTGACCATCCTCAAAACCGCCAATGAACAGGAAATGTCCACGCAGGCCCGCATTCTGTGGATTCTGTTGCCGGGCATCTGCGGGTATATGTTGCCGAAATATTGGGTGACGCGCCGCGTGGAAGAGCGCAAGGAAGAGATCATCAACGGATTTCCCGACGCGTTGGACATGATGCTGGTCTGCGTCGAAGCGGGCCAATCGCTTGATCAGGCAATCTTGCGCGTCGCGAAGGAAATTCGCCCCTCATACCCGTCCTTGGCGGACGAGTTCACCATCGTCTCGAATGAGATGAAAGCAGGTAAAGACCGTGTGCAGGTCTTGCGCGACATGTCCGAACGTTCGGGCGTGGCAGACGTGGCCAGCTTTGTAACCGTGATGATCCAATCCGCTACATTTGGTACCTCCATTGCCGACGCCCTTCGGGTTTACGCCGGCGAGATGCGGGACAAACGTGTCATGCGGGCTGAAGAAAAGGCCAACAAGTTGCCAACCAAAATGACTCTGGCAACCATGATGCTAACCGTACCGCCTTTGCTGATCATTCTGATCGGTCCTTCTGTGTACCAGATTTATCTCACCCTGAAGAACGTCAGGTTCTGACGCCAGGTTCGGCGCGAAAAGGAACAAACATTGGTACAATGCCCTGCCCTTTCAGCGCATATCGGCCTTCGTGCAGGCGTAGGGCGTATTGGCGTGATTACCGTTGTTACCTCCATGATGCTTCTGGCCGGATGTCAAACCAACTCCACCGGGTTTGGGCGGGCACCAGACAGCCCTTATGCCCCCGGGACATATGACGCTTTCGAGGACTCGGTTGATGGGCTGATTGTCGGTCATCGGCTGACCGCTGCAGGCGAGCATGAACTTGCGCTGAAAGCCTACAAGCGCGCAGCAATAGAACATGGTTTCACAGTCGATGTTCTGTCAGCGATCGGATCAGCGAACTTGCAGCTTGGCCGTTTGGGGCAAGCCGAGAAGCTGCTGCGCAGGGCTACGCAAGTTGATGTGAATTTTGCGCCGGCCTGGAATAATCTGGGCGTTGTTCTGATGGAAACCGGACAAATCAGCGAAGCGGCCCGCGTATTCCAGATCGCATTTGGTCTGGATCGTGGCCAATCTGCCGAAATCCGAGAGAATTTACGCCTGGCGCTCGCCAATCAAGGCGATCCGGACTATGATCCAGCCAATAATGATACATTTTCGCTGGTTCGGAGAGGCTCGGGTGACTACCTGCTACTGTCCGAAATCTAGACGGAGAGACGAGCAGTAAAGGACGCGAACATGCGCCACCCCACTCTACTTGTGCTTTGCGTAAGCAGCGCTTTGGCTCTTTCGGCATGCCAACAACGCGAAGGTGCCGGCGAAGACGTCGAACGTGCCATGGCGGATCTGAATGTCATCGACGAAAGCAATCTGAACGACATTATGCTGACGGTCGCGGACGCGGATGAAGCCGCTGCCTATTTCCGCAATGCTGTCAAAAGCAATCCTGATCGCATTGACCTTCAACGCGGGCTTGGGCAATCACTTGTGCGTGCCAAACGTCCAGCGGAAGCCGTTGGGGCTTGGAAAAAAGTCGTTTCGCTTCCCGGTGCCACCAACGAAGACCGTGTCTCGCTTGCAGATGCGTTGATCCGCTCGGGCGACTGGGAACAGGCCCAGGCGGAACTGAACAAAATCCCCCCCACGCACGAAACATTCCGTCGCTATCGGCTTGAGGCGATGATCGCCGACAGCAAAGAAGACTGGAAGAAGGCAGACAGTTTCTATGAAACGGCTGTAGGTCTGACCACGAACCCGGCGAGCGTTCTGAACAACTGGGGATACTCCAAGCTGACCCGCGGGGACTTTAAGGGCGCTGAAGATCTGTTCTCGCAATCTCTAAGCTTTGACGCCAAGCGCTTCACCACGAAGAACAACTTGGTCTTGGCACGGGGCGCGCAGCGAAAATATGACATGCCCGTCATTGCGATGACCCAGGTCGAGCGTGCGCAGCTTCTGCACACGCTTGCTCTTTCCGCCATCAAGCAAGGCGACGTGACCATCGGCAAAGGTCTGCTTCAGGAGGCCATCGATACGCATCCGCAGCATTTCGAGGCGGCCGCGCGCGCGCTTGAAGCTTTGGAAAACAACGTCACCAACGGGTAAGTCGCATGCACACCTCCCTGACACAATGGGCAGCGATGCTGTTCCTGCCCCTCGCCCTGCCAGTGTCCGCCTGGATCATGTGGTCTGATATGGCCCGGATGAAGATCCCCAACAAGGCCGCCATGACTTTGCTGATCGGCTTTGCCATCCTTGGCCTCGTTGCATTGGATCTGACCGAATACCTGTGGCGATGGTCACATTTCGCCATCATCCTGGTGATTGGCTTTCTGATGAACGCAGCGCGCATGTTGGGCGCAGGAGATGCCAAATTGGCCGCCGTCATTGCGCCCTTCGTGGCCTTACAGGATACGTTCCTTGTGCTGACCATCTTCGCCGCGATGATCGTGCTGGGCTTCACGGCGCACAGAATTCTTCGCCGCATCAAGCCTTTGCGCGAGATGTTTCCGGATTGGGAAAGCTGGTCACGGCGCGATTATCCGATGGGATTAAGCATTTGCCTGACATTCCTGACTTATCTGGTCTGCGGCCTGATCTACGGCGCCTGACATTCAAACCGACACATCAAACAAACCCGCAGCTCTCGGCTGCGGGTTTGTTTGTTCCAGCGTCAGCGTGAAGTACTCCCTACGAAGCGTCATCTTCGGGGTCGGGTTTACGTTCCACGGGTTCAGCCTTTTCCCCAGGTAGGGCGTAGAGCGTATAAAGGTCAGTCCGGCGCACCTCTGTCACCTTCTCGGCCCAGCTTTGCGCCGAGATCTCGTCCAGGATGGATTTCCGCGTTGGCGCCGACAGAGGGCATTTTGGAACAAGCAGATAGTCTGCGTTCTCGATCCCCGACAATTCGCCATAATACCACGGCGCACCGCGCTTCAGAGGCTCCAGATCGGCGTACAGCCAATAGCTGGACAGCAGATCTGCCGTGAAAAGTGCAGCACCCTCGCCGCCCTCCCAGCCCGCGATGTCGTGGGCGACGGTTTCGAACCACGCGACCATCCCCAGTTCCAGCGTACAGTACGACAAGTCTTCGTCTTGGAAGGTCACTTCCTGCTTATCCCGATCCGTATACTCGGCGTAATGTGCAAAGGGCGTTCCTTCGCCATCCATCGCCGCACGCAGATCCAGCTGGAAAGCGCGTGGCGCAAAGGTCTGAAGATCCTCATGCAGTCCCGAACCGGGCATCAGCGGGGCGTATTTCTCGACATCCGTGGCCAGATGGCGGAACGGGCTTGCCGCTAGATTCATGAAACTCGGAGACGCGAGTGCCAGCGCCGCAACGGCGCACAGCGTCACCGACTGCCGCAAATCCCAGCCAAACCCGTTTCGAAGCCTCGCATCGGGACGGCGCGCGAATAGCAATAGACCCAGAAGCCATAACCATTGGGGATCATTTCCGAAATTCTGAAAGGTGACATAGAAGAACGCCGGGGCCAGCAGCAAAAGCATCAACCCCTCAGACTTGCGATCCGCCTGCCGCATAAAAACCACCGCTGCCAGAATGATCAGTGATCCGCCGATATAGGCGGGCGCGCTGACCACATAACCAAAGTCGCGACCCGGTTGGGGACGCACCTCGGACCCGGCAACGTTCAGAAGGTCTTGAAGATAGGCCAACCAGAAGATGGGCGTACCAACGACCAGCGTCGCCAGACCTGCAGCAATCAAGCCGCTGGCCACCGCCCAAAACACGGTGCGCCCGGCCCCGCGTGCCAACAGCCCGATCAAGACCGGAAAGAAGAACGCCGCGAAGTAGGTCACTTTGATCAGCGCCATCACGACCATCATCGTACCGACCACAACACCGTCGGCAGCGGTCGCGACGCGCTGGCCCTGCGACGGGATCATAGCGACGGTGATCGCCAAGAAGGCAGCGGCCCAAGCCCAACGGTTGTAGTGCATCGAGATCGAGACCGCATCCACGGCTTCACCATACACCAGAGCCACGCAGAAGATCAGGATCGTCGCCGCGTACAGATAGGCCCAGCCCCCGGAAAACCGGCTTTTCGCCACCCACCATACGAATGGAAACAACGCCAGAGCCACAAGGTATTGCCCCGCCAAGATCGCTTGCCCAGCGCCGTATCCCGCCTTCAGGAAGACAACAATTGGTGCGAAGGACAAGATCCCGATCGGGGTTACGAAATCGAAATGTGGTTGGTCTCCGCCCTGCATCCGGAACAACATTTGCAGAAGGTGCAGCGTGTCCCCTTCGTGCTTGCCGATATAGAACCCGCCCTTCGAAAAGGTCAGGGTTGCATAGGCCGCCAGAAGAACGGCCATAAAGACCGCCAAAATCTTACCACTATTTGCGCTCATCCCTGCCCTCATTTTTTTGTAGCCAGATTAGCGTCAATGTATTCTCTGGCAAGGCTTTGTAAGCTATACACGTGCATATATACACGGATTAATGGAATAACCTGAACGAATGATCGGGCAAAGAAAATGAATGTGCAACAGGCTGATATGATTGCGCCTCCGGGCCTGAAAACTGCAAGCGACCTTGGGCTCACCACGGTGATGATGCGGGACATCCTGCTGAAAACCATGTTCCGTACCAATCTGGAACGGATCACAGATCTGGAACGCGTCCTGTGCGTGCCTGCCCGCGTGGTGCAGGAGTTGATCGACATGGGGCGCGACCTCGGCTTGGTCGAGGCGATGGGCACCATGCATGCCGGAGCACAAAGTTCGGAAATGGGGTACCGCCTTTCTGACACTGGCAAGGCACGCGCGCTGGATGCGCTGTCGCAGTCCGAATATTTCGGTGCCATGCCCGTTCCGATGGAAGTCTATGCCGTACAGGTGAAACGCCAGTCGATCCGCAACATCACCATGACCCGCGAACAGCTGACCGGCGCGATGGGGCATCTGATCCTACCGGACGACCTATTGGACCAATTGGGACCGGCTGTTGGCTCGGGCCGCTCGATCTTGATGTATGGCCCCCCGGGCAACGGGAAGTCATCAATCTCGAACGGGATCCGGGACGCGCTGGGGGATAAGATCTATGTCCCGAAAGCCATCGAGTATTCCGGCCAGATCATCACGGTTTATGACCCGATCGT